>CAZJRC010000015.1:0-14835 GCA_964548495.1 uncultured Gammaproteobacteria bacterium
CCGCTGTTCCATGTGAATATTTATTCAGGCGGTGTCTACGGCGGAGTGCCAGCGAGCTACGCTGGTGTGGCGGATATACAAATTGCCGTGAATGCTCCGGCTACCAAAATAGGTTTCACGGGGCCTTATATTGTCGCGAAATCTTTAGGAAAACAACCCAAAAGTTTTTCCGCGGCTGATTCTTACATGGAGTTGCCCGAGGGATTACATACTCCGCTACAGGCATTTCAAATGCGAAATATAGATATTTTGGTATCAAGCCTGGATGAAGCGTCAGATAAAATTACTCATCTTTTGCATATTTTAAAAATTCCCTCCACGATCACTGACCCACATAAAGTTTTTGCTGTTTATGAGCACATCGGATTGCAGCAAATGCCGGGTACAGCAGAACGATTTGACCGTCCGGGTATTGGTGTATTGGTATGGCTGAAAGACAAAATCGGCAGTCTTTTGTGGAAACAGAATAAATCAGAGACTTCCGGCAAGAGTGATTCTGATTCTTATCCAACACTTTCAATTATTCAGCGAAAAAAAGTGCTTATGCATGAAAACAGACCGACAGCCGCAGATCTGATCGATAAAAACGCCGGTATTTTTGATGATACTATCGCGCTGACTTCAGTACTACACCTGGATGGCGCCGAACAATACCCGCCTATTATAGCAGCGTTAGCGAAGATAGATGAAAAGGCAGTATTCATCCTGGGACAACAAACCCAAAGAGTTATTGGTGAAAAAGGACACAAGGTTAAAATTTATGATCCGCAAAAACCAGCCGATTGGGAGTACGCGGAGCGCATGATTGAGTACGCGAAACGCCTGCATCTTCCTATTATTCTTATTGGGGACACACTTGGCGCGGATTGTCTACCGGATTCGGAAAACCGCAATCAGTCGCATAAGATAGCACGCGTCATCAAGACACTTGACCGCTATCCTCATGCTGTAATAAGTATAAATATTGGTTTTAAAGGAAGCGGAGGAGGAGAGACATTTATCCGTCCTTTTGACGCTGCAGCGGATTTGGAAAACAGCTTGAGCTTCGTATCTGATCCGATGGTGCAATATTGGATATTGACCGGTAAATGGATTGATAGAAATTCAACTTCTAGTGAGCAGCAGGAGTTAACGCGTTTTATTGAACAACTAAAGGATTCGACAGCGCAAAGCCGGATACAGACTCACCAGATTGATGCTGTCATCCGAGAGGGCCGCGGAGGAGCGCATATTGACCCGACAATTATCTCGGCTAATTTGAAGCAGTGGTTCAAAAAACAATTATTTGATCTTGATAAATATTCAACTATTGAACTTCTGGAGCGTCGTCATAAGAGGATAGAACATGTTATTGATACAGTAACAATCAAGTAAATAATTCATGAAACAATCGTATAAAAAAGTGAATTTCGGAATGGGAATATATTTGCCCAAACAAGTATTGGATAACGCGGAGCTGGAGAACAGGCGCATTATTTTGCGCAGCGGAAAACAGCTAAGCGCACAGAGAATTCTAGAAAAAATAGGTGTGGAAAGAAGACATATAGCATGTGAGCAGGAAACTGTTGCCGATATGGGCTTCCTGGCTGCCAGCGAAGCGTTAACTGAACACAAAAATATTGATTTACTGCTAGTCTCAACGAGTCATCCAACAGCTTACAATGTCAGTGCAAGTATTGCTAAACGATTAGGCGCAAACAAGGCGCAAGTCTTAGATATTCACGCGGCTTGTTCCGGCTCCGCGCTGATGTTTGCTTATATTCTAGAGAAGTCAAAAGAATTAAAGGATAAAAATGCGTTACTCATCGCGGCTGAAAAATTCAGCAATTCTGTTGTGGATTTAACACATTCTGATTTGTACAAACTTGATTCTTCGCTAGGGCAAACTATTTTCGGCGACGGGGCCGCGGCTGTACAATTCGTCGCGGGCAAGGATATAATTGTACGCTCCGCGTTAAATACTGCTATACCTGATAAGGCGGGGCAGACAGATTTGATTTTGATGGCTATGGGAGAGAATAAATTCGTCGAGCCTTGCCTGATCTATCCTGTTGCCGGCTCTCCAATACACACGGATTTTCCATTGGGTTACTTCACTCAAAATGGACCCCGTGTCTTTGAAAACGTATTAAAATCTATTCCTGAGCATATAAGCACCGCGGTGAAAAAGGCAGGATTAAAATCATCCGATATTGACCTGGTTATCCTGCATCCGGGCAGCAAGCGATTATTTGACGCGTTAAGCGAATCCTTAAGTCCCGGATTTCAAGCATATTCAGATTACAAAGAGGGCAATATGTCCTCAGTTTCTTTATTATATTCATTTATTAAAGCAGTGCGGGAAAAACGGATCGGAAGGGGAAGTAAAGTAGTTCTCGCCGGCTTTGGCGCCGGAAGTCCCAATCTTTATTCTTCAACAGTTGTAATTGAGCTAAAGTAGTATTGCTTAAAAAATTTTCTTGACAAGCGCTATCGCTGAGTGATAATCTACAAATCGCACTATACTTATGTATCCAACAAATTTACCGCAAAAAGCAAAAAAGCTACAATTGAAAACTCTTTCCAAAAGTAATGTCGTTGTCACAGGCGGGAGCAGGGATATAGGCGGAGGGATTGTCTTGGAGCTGGCAAAAGCCGGAGCAAAAGTAGCGGCTGTTTTCCGCAAACATGAGCAAAGAGCGCAAAAAATAGCAATTGATGCCAAAACATTCGGCCAGGAACTTATTTTGACGCAAGCAGACATAACCACGCCTGTGGGACTGGAGACTGTATTTACCAGTTGGGGAGAAAAATTTGGAAATTACATCGACGTCCTAGTGCTGTGCGCATCAGGAGCGACTATGGAGATAAATGTAGATGCGAATATGGCGCTTGTTGACAAATTTCTTAGCTTGAGAAAGACAAGATTAAAGAGGGGAGAAGAATTGTCGCTTGGCACAATAATTTTTCTGCAAAGCGAACCGGGACATTATCACCGCGTGATTGACGGGGCATTTGATTTCCTGGAGTATTACCGCAGTAAAGTCGGCCCTGCCAAACGAGCTGGGGAGGATGCCCTGTTAAAGCGATTGACCGGCATGTTTGATGCAAATGTACGAGCGGTAATTGTTTGTCCGCCGGAGGTTACTGACACTTTTAATATGAAATTATTTGAGATGCAGGACACCAGAGCTCGGGAGAAAAGCCGACAGTTTTCAACAATGATTGGAACGAAAGCGTATGTAACTATAGCTGAGGTAGCAAAGGCGGTGAAACAAATTTTGGATAGCGAGGACTGGCGCAATGGGGATATAAAGTTATTTGGCAATGTGACCGATGGACTTATCTACCTTGGTAGAATATACGGAAACGAAGCTGTTTATGTACATACCTATGAAAAACTTGGAGATAATAGCGGAATTGGACGACTGGTTGCCAATCCTCATCTTTGGCAACGCGATACAGAGCCGTCATTTACAGGCGAAATCAAAAGTCACACGGCAAACCTATTTACCACATCGCTTTTGGTGACAAAGGAACATATGCGGGGACATTTCCGGCCCGAAATAGCGTCTGTTTTTCCCGGACATAAATCAATAAGAACCGCGTCAATATCTCTTGGCAGATTTTTAAACCTGGATGAAAAAAGAGTACAACTTCGAAAATATAAATCTGTTAAATTTTTAAGCCCTGTACTCCCCGATCAAACATTAACTACCAAAGTTACCTTAACGGATAAAACCGAAGATCTAGCGGTAGGAGACGCTATTCAATTTACAATTGATAAAGAAACTATGCAGATTCATGGTATGGTTGTTGAGCGTATCAGGGATAATGAAGCAAACTCACTTATTCTTGATCAATTAGTTGAGGCCGCCGCTCAAACTATCGGTATGCATGTATTGGTAAGCCTGAAAAATGAACAGATGTTGCCTCTTTTTCACAGCACAGGAGAGGCCACGATTTTCAAAAATACGCAACCAGGAAATAATTTATTGATTAAAGCTGAAAATATTAAAATAATTCAGCGCGGCACTATGAATATATTCTCTGCCGATGTAGAAATAAAACACGCATTTATTGATTTTGAAGAGGTAAATGGGGAAAAGGCCGCGAAAGTAGTTAAGGAGGAATTGGTAGCTACAATCATGGGTCTTCAGGGATTGCTTCTGCCCAAGGAAGAAGTACTTAAGAAGTTGTCTTAAATAACGTTTTGCCGGGGAAACGGGATTTGGCGCCGAGTAATTCTTCGATCCTGAGAAGCTCATTGTATTTACAAACTCTATCTGTTCTCGAAAGCGAGCCGGTCTTGATTTGTCCGGCTGATAAACCTACTGCCAAGTGAGCGATTGTCGTATCTTCTGTCTCGCCCGAGCGATGGGATATCACAGTATTCCAACCGGCTTTTTTCGCCATCTCAACTGCTTGCATAGTCTCTGTCAAGGTGCCGATCTGATTTGGTTTGATGAGAATCGCATTTGCCGCTTTGAGTGAAATACCTTTATCCAGAAATTTAGTATTAGTGACCAATAAATCATCGCCGACAATTTGCTTCTCTGTTCCTATTTTCTCAGTCAATAATTGCCAGCCTTTCCAATCATCTTGATCGAGACAATCCTCAAGAGAAATAATCGGGTATTTACGCGCTAAAGATATTATCCAATCAACCATCTCAGTAGACGTGAATGTCTTATCCTCTTTTTTAAGCACATAATGTCCGTCAGCTGACGGATCAAAAAACTCTGACGCGGCGGCGTCGATACCAAGCGCTATATCGCGGCCCAAAGAATAACCGGCTTTTTCAACTGCACGCGAGATCAATTCAAATGGCTCTTCATTTCCGAGAGCGAATCGAGGCGCGTAACCCCCCTCATCCCCCACTGTTGTATCGTAACCTTTCTCATTAATTACTTTTTTGAGATGGTGAAATACTTCCGCTCCCATCCGTAAAGCTTCGGAAAATATATCAGCGCCTACAGGAAGTATCATATATTCTTGAATATCGGTTGAAAAATCAGCGTGTTTTCCTCCATTAACGATATTCATCATCGGCAGAGGCAGTAAGTACTCTGATTTTTCTTTTATTCCGGCAAGATAGGCGAAAAATGGCTTACCCATGGCTCGCGCGCTTGCTTTCGCGGCAGCGATAGAGACAGACAAAATAGCATTCGCGCCCAATTTGCTCTTGTTTTCCGTACCATCTAAATTAATCATCGCGGTATCCAGTTTTTCCTGATTTTGAGCGTCCATACCTGACACCGCTTTGGCGATTATGGTATTTACATTATCAACTGCTTTCAAAACTCCTAGCCCTAGATATTTTTTGCTATCTCCGTCGCGAAGCTCTATAGCCTCATTGGCTCCGGTTGAAGCACCAGATGGCACAGAGCATCTGCCTGTAGCTCCATTTGAAAGCTCTATGTCGCACTCAACAGTCGGATTACCGCGTGAATCTAAAATTTGTCGAGCATGAATCTTTTTTATAACCATAATGCTATTATATTCTCACAATTGCCCCCAAAAAATCAATATAAAATAAACTATACTATAAGCTATTTATATATTTATTAACTGTGATATAATTTCGCTTATGTCAAAAGAGTTAAATACGCTAACTGATTTAAATGCCGCAGATCCAAGAAGACCAGCCAGCAAACGTCTTCTTAAAGGAATGGCTTGTGGAGGCGCTCTGATGACGGCTGTGGGATCGCTTGATGCATATCTAACTTCAAAAAAAATAGAGAGGATTGAACAAGCATTAAAAGAAGAATATACATTACCAACTAATGATGAACTGAATAATGCGAGAAATACCTTACTTTCTCTTCAGGCAACAGAATGTCATGATAAGACTGCTCCGGAAAATTTAGCAAAAGTAAATAATGCCAAAAAACTAATTAGCCAAGCAACTACCTATAAGGAAATAAAAGTTCAAAAATATAATACTGCTGAAATTAACCCGGTTTTTCCTAACCAAAAAGCTCTTGGCTTCGCTATATTTGGCGGCGGCATGACTGCTGGATCTCTAATATCCTTAATTGGTCTGTCAAGGGAGGAAAAACGAATTAAGTCAATTAAAGACACTAAGCAATCACCTACCAACGACTAATTTGCTTTGATAAATATTTAATTTGTATTGACAAAGAATAGAATGGCGTGCAATACTAAGCCTCTATAAAACAATCCTTATGCAACCTCAAAATCAAAAATCAGCCTTTCTTTTCCCCGGACAAGGGGTACTTCCGGTTAATATATGTAACTATTATTTATATCTAAAAAATAAAGATGCTGTAAAAACTGAAAAATTTGTCTCTGTCCTGCAAGCCAGTTTGGATGAAATAAATCCACAAGCACAATTTAATGTAATAACAAATTTAGGAAATGAAACAGCTCAATACTGGGAAAATACTGCTTTTGTACAACCGCTGACCTATACTCTAAACATACTCACTTATGTGTTTATGAAAAATACAGGACGCGTTAGGCCTGACTATATACTCGGACACAGCTTGGGCGCTTTTTCGGCACTCACAGCAGCAGGGGCATTACCATTTGAATTGGGATGCCGAATAGTAACAGCGCGCGGTAAATTCATGCAGGAAGCAAGTGAAAAGGCAAATAATGGCATGTGCGCTATCATAGGTTTGGCTCAAGACAAAGTGCAAAAAATTTGTGAAAAGGCGGGCGCTGAAATTGCCTTAATCAACGGCCCAACTGCTTTTGTTGTAGGCGGAGCACGAGAAAAGTTTGCCCAAATTGAGCTGGAGGCGGCACAACTGGGAGCTATTAAAACAATTATACTCGCGACCTCAGGCGCGTTTCATACGAGGGCTATGATAGGCGCTTATAAAAAACTCAAAGCATTTTTAGAACACGAAACTTTGCAAAAGCCAAATATACCTATAGTAACCAATATGGAAGGGGTCGCGACTATAGATCCCGTTACGCTTAAAAATGATGTTATTGAAAGCATGATAAATCCTGTCAATTGGAAACGCATGATGGACTATCTAAAAAACCAAACCGTATCTTCTTATATTGAAGTGGGGCCGGGAAGCTCTTTAAGTTCCTTGAGCCGAATAAATGGCATCGCGCGCGAGCAAATTAAACACGCGAGCGCGCTACTTGAATAAAAAAAAGTTGTATGCTAGCATGAGTCAGAAGCATGAAATGGATTGGCAAGACGATTGATTTAGGCGATAAAATAAAAGAGCTTAATATCCAGGATTCGGATAATCCAGTTGATGCTGTTGTGATCACAGGATACGCGGAGCTAACTCCTCTTGGAAATACTACTGAAACTGAAAAAGCAGAACGTGAAGGACAATCGGGAACGAAGAAGTACGATGTTGAAAATTTCAGAAGCAATATCGCAGGCCCAATTAATTTCCGTCCCGAAGATCATTTTTCAGAAAGAGAATTAAGAGGTATGTCGCGAATTGGGGCACTAGGAATTGTATTGGCACGGGAAGCAGGTAAAATGGCTAATATACTTGATAATAACGGTAAATTAAAAAATACTTTTGATCCATTAAGAGCAGGGTGTACAGTCGCAAGCGGTATTGGCGCTTCTTCAAAAATGGTAGATATATACCAGAAAATACATTTTAAAACAGCATCAGGAGGGGAAAAAATGGAGTCAATAGACCCAAAGATAGGCTCAAGTTTGCTCTCGCCTTTTATGGGTCTTCAATTATTTCCAGAAGAACTGGGAGGCGATATCGAAGCGAGTTTGGGACTTGCCGGCTGGGGCATAAATTCCGCAGAAGCTTGCGCTACCGGATTATCAAGTATCTCAGACGCGTATCACCTGATAAAAACAGGCAAAAATGATATTGTCATTGCCGGGGGCGTAGAAGATACTTTGACAGAACATCCTGAGCTCTCAATCGGAGTCTTCGCCGCCATGAGAGGTCCTCTCTCAAGCCGAAATGATGAGCCTGAAAAAGCAAGCCGTCCCTTTGATCGTGACCGCGACGGCTTCGTACTCTCAGCGGGCGGAGGAGTCGTGGTGCTTGAAAGACTTGACTCAGCTATAGCCCGTAATGCTCAAATTTATGCTATTATACTTGGGGCTGAGAAAGGAAGTGACGGATATAACGCAACCAACCTTGACCCAAATCGAGTCGCGAAACTTATTCTCAAAACAGTAAAGATTTCTAATGAAAAAAATCTTATATATCCAATTGATGCCATATTCGCTCATGCCACAGCGACAAAATCCGGAGATCTGGCAGAAATTACTACTTTGAGAACAGCATTTGGCGATGAGACCTTGCGCAAAATACCAATCACCGCAATCAAGTCCATGCATGGGCATCTGGCAGGAGGAGCAGGAGCGATAAACGCGATCTCTGCGATTCGCGCAATACATAAAGGGTTCATTCCTCCGATTATAAATCTTGATAATCCTGATGAAGCATTCAAAGATTTAAACTTGATAAGGGGTAAGGCAATAAATGGTGATTTCGCCACAGCTTTGGTCTTGGCCTATGGTTTCCATGGCAAAGACGCGATTGTACTTCTTGGCAAATACCAGCATTGACCAGTGATCCTGCCTGATTGGCAGGCAAGCCTGCCTGAAAAATATGCGTTTTATTTTTGCTTTTTTGGGCATACTATTGCTATCGCACATTCTCAGCGGCTACTCGCCAGTAAAGGCTTATGATGCGTCGGAGCCGCTAAATTTTATAAATCTTACAACTTTTAGCGCCTTCTTAATCCCGAAGACTTCGCCACAGTCTTTATTATCAATAATTGACGAAAAAGAAAGAGAGAATGATGTAATTGATTATTGTCTTAACGTCCCTGTATTGCTTTATCACCATATTCAGCCAATGCGTATAGCGGCAAGTCTGGGACACGCGCAGCTAACAGTAGGCAGTGATTATTTTGACATGCAGATGGCTTATCTAGTCGCCAACAAATATCACCCAATTTCGGCTGATGAATTAGTTGCCATCTAAGAGCATACTTATAACACTAGATGATGGGTATGATGATAATTACAATTATGCTTTTCCAATTTTGAAAAAATATAACTTAGTCGGAAATTTCATGATCTCTACGGGACTCATCGAAAAAAATGGCTATCTGACATGGCGTATGCTAAGTGAAATGTCACAAAATCCTCTAATTCATATTTATAATCATACATTTTCCCATGCCGCTTTGGGTGAAAAGACGGCTGAGGAAATAAAATATGAAATTATTACAGCAAATAAGCAACTTGAAAATAATCTGGGGATAAAATCAAAGATTTTTACCTATCCTTATGGTTCTTATAGCCCACAAGTCATAGATGAATTGAAAGAACAAGAATTCTCCGCCGCGCTTTCAACTGATAACGGAATTAGGCAATGCAAATCTTATATATATACTCTTAAGCGCATGCATATAGGCAATGCGCCTTTATCTCTATATGGATTCTAGATTCTTAATACTCTTATTTCTGTATTTGCTTCAATAGCCAAAATCCCAGCAGGACTAAATCTATCAAAACCACAAGCCAAATTAAGCCAGCAATTATGCTGCCTCCTCCCATCATTAAACTATAATTACCATAGTCCATCATCGTGTACTCACCTCCCTCTATATATAATTTAGTATGCGGGATAATTTTAGATTTGACAAGAATCAAAAAAAATAAAGTGCTTCGTGCCGCAAAGATTGGCTTGACTTTTTGAGTTAGTTTCATTAATCTTTGTCTTAATTATGCTTGAGTCTGCTCAGCCAGTAAAAAACTTCAATAAATCAAAACTCTTATTCTCTCATAAAACCAAAATTATATTTGTCACTGTAATTTTATTTGCATCTTTTATATCAGGTAAAATTACTTTTTTAAATGATCCAGGAAAAAGCGAACTTGCCTTTCAAGAAACTCAAAGGAATATTTCTTCAATCGCCTCAGCTCAATCAGTAAACAAAAAAGTTTATACTCAAGGATATGTATCTGACGCAAGAATAGGTCAGTTCACACAAATCGCAATTGGTAAAAAATTATCCACCCGTATTAACCCGACTCCAATCAAAACTAAAACTAAATCTTTTGGCAATATTTGGGGAATGGCTACAAAAATTGATACTCATACTTATACGATGCAAGTACAAGCAGATAACTCCATGGCCACACCGCAAGAAATTCTTACCGCTTTAAACAATTATCGCACACAGCATGGGCGCGGTCAGCTAATATGGGATGATGCTTTAGCATCTTTCGCCAATAAACGAGCGGAATATTTTTCTCAAAAAACAACTCTTGATAAACATGAAGGTTTTTTGAATTATCTCAATAATCAAGACGGATTCAAGAACTTGGGCTTCACAAGTTTAGGAGAAAACTCAAGTATCGGATTCACATTGTCAGCGGTACATCTCATTGAATGGGTCTACGCTGGAGACGAAGAGCATGATAGTAATCAATTAAATATTGCTTGGGATTATGTGGGTATCGGTGTTTCTAGAAACGCTACCGATCTTGTTTTTGCCGGTAATAAAATGTAACTGGATTATCTTACTCGACTATTCCGCTAATCTCTACAGCTGTGAATCCTGAGCGAATTAATGCTGAATCAAATACAGGCTCAGCGGGAATAAAGACAGGCATTGTTGAATACTGTTTAAAGTAGAAAACTATATTTAAATAGTTATCAGGTTTCGGACTGAAGGATAATGGCAGGATTTCTTCTGATTTATCTTGATTGAAGAAAGATATAAATACAAAGGGCATTGTGACTTTTTCTATTCCGAACTCAATCAAATCTTCAGTTTCTTTCTTGTTTAAGCCAATTTTTTGAGCGTATTCACTTAAGATAGATGGCAGATTTCTTATTGATGTAATTGTTCCGTATAACGGCGCGTTTATTTTCTTAATCGCAGGTATATAATCATATTTAATACTATCAGTAACAACTCCATTTACAAGCATATTGCCGTCTTTCAAAAGCGTAGTTTTAAATCCATTTTCGTATATCGGATGAGAATCAAATACATAGGTACTTACATTAATCTTTACTGCTTTGCCTGTAGGGCCGTAAAGATATAATGGCGAATCATAACATGAACCAGAAGCTTTGAGCATTTTCTTTTGTTTAATCCACTCAGGGGAATCTATTTGTAAACCTTGTTGAATACGTAAATCCTGACATCTTGCTGCAATTCCTGAAGTATCTCCACCTAAGCTCTGTTGCGCTTCCCGCGCGGGCGCAAGTGAAGGCTTAATTGCAAAAGTATATAATTGCAGGTTATCTTTTTGTGCGTTCAAATTTGAGTAAAGATCGATAAACTGCTGACCATCTGCCAGTTCGGCTACCATAGCTGAATTGGTATTTCCAAAATAATTAGCGTTTACCAAACCTATATACTGCATTAATGGATCCGTTAATGGGATCATGTTTACTTGTGAATTATTAAAGTCCTGTACTATAAATTGGCTAAATGGTGCCTCATAACCCGCACCTAGATTACCCAAAACCGAAACTGAATTATCTGTGATTCCTACCAATAACTTATCCTCTGACAGGCTGGTTATGGCTGTATTTACTGAATTAACATTCATCTTTGCTAGCGTATTGGATATTAAATTATAATTATGCAGCCCATTACTATCAATGTCCTTCGTGAGGATATCCAGCAATAAATTGCCATTCAAATCCCAATTAACAGTAGAGTAAGTATTGGTATTTGGAAGATTGCTTAATTTCTGACGCACCAACGTATTTGCATCTAAAATTTCAACTGTATTTGGAGTAAGTAAGGCTTGACGAAATCCATTCTTAATGACATCTCCTGGGCCTTGAGTCCCATCATATCCGGCAAAAGCAAATTTGGCGCCATCAGGAGAGAGTAGTGGCTGTGTCCCGTATGTGCCATTTCCCATCTGAGCCAGGTCTTGTTTCTGTACCCCATCAAAACTTGATACACTTATACCATAAGACCATCCAGCTCCACCGCTGGGGTCATTTGGTCTGAACATGTCTAAAAATACTCTCCCATCATTCAAAATAGCCAAAGGGTAATGCACCAATGTGTCTATGGCGATTTCGTCATAGACAAGGTTTTTGATTGATGGATTTGTCAGGTCGATTGTATATACACGCGATTTACCACCATTTAATATTCCTGATCCATCGGCAAAAGCTACCTCCCAAGTCGCGAGATATTTTCTATTTGGAGAAACTACATAATCATCTATCCCGAATCCGTCTGATGCAGGTATAGTAGAAGTAATGCTCTTATTTATTAAGGAATATACAGCGACTTGTTTGCCGTGATCGCGATTATCGGTTTGATTAATATAGATTAAACTGTCAGGAGATGCGACAGAAACCTTTTTGATATCTGTAGGGAGGGTGGCGAGGGTGTGATAAGCGCCATTTGATAAGTCTATTGCTTTGATAACGCTACTTGACTGAGTCCATGCGCCGTATACAATTGTATTATCTGCAAGAGAAGCAGACATCTTTGATGTATCTTGTTGCGGTTGATTAACTTGATTAGAAGGAGCTTGATCCTTGGGCGGATTCTGTTGACCTATGATATATACGCCTGAACCAATAAGAGCAAGAACAATAACAATAAAAGCAATCATTCCCATACTACTACTGGAGGCTGTTTTAGTTTGTGAAATTTCTTTCATTTTATTTAGAATAAATGAGTCTTAATCAATTTGTCAATCTATCAAAAATATATCAAATTGATATTTATAATAATACTATCTATTAGTTAGCTTATCGCGGCGGTTTGATGAGTAATACGAGTATGAATAGTTTCTTTTCTTTCCTTTTGATTATTATTTATATCCAGCGGGATGGGCTTAATCAAAGCCATCTCCAGGACTTCATCCATGTGTGAGACAAATATAAACTTCACATCTTTAATTACTTCCTTGGGTATGTCTTCTAAATCTTTTTTGTTCTCAATGGGCAATATTATTGTCTTGAGTCCTGCTCGATGAGCGGCAATTGCCTTTTCTTTTATGCCTCCTATTTCTAAAACCCTGCCGCGCAAAGTTACTTCTCCTGTCATACCGATTTTACGATTCACCGGTATTTTGGTTAGTGCTGAAATAATAGCAGTAGTTATGGCTATGCCGGCTGATGGGCCATCTTTGGGTACGGCTCCTTCGGGTACATGTATATGGACGTCGAGTTTTTGATAGAATTTTTCATTTAACCCAAGCTTTACAGCGCGAGAGCGGATGTAGGACATAGCAGCCTGGCATGATTCTTTCATTACGTCACCCAGCTGGCCTGTAAGAATTAGTTGTCCCCGCCCGGGCATAAGTGCTACTTCTATAAATAAGATATCTCCACCTGCTTCTGTCCATGCTAAACCGGTTGACATACCAATAGTGTCCTGTTTTTCGATCATTGTAGATAAATATTTGATTGGGCCTAAGTATTTTTGTATATCCATGGACGTAATTACTATTTTTTTAGTTTCGCCTTCGGCGACTTTTTTCGCGACTTTGCGCAAGACTGAGGCGATTTTTCTTTCTAAATTACGCACCCCTGCTTCACGGGTATAATGTTGAATGATATATTGAATAGCAGAATCAGCAAGTTCCACATTTTCTGTTTTCAAACCATGATTTTCTAATTGCTTCTTTACCAGGAAGCTGCGCGCTATTTTGAATTTCTCATCATGGGTATAACCGGCAAATTGTATAATCTCCAAACGATCACGCAGGGCAATAGGAATAGTATCCAGCACATTGGCTGTCGTAACAAACATTACGTTTGAAAGATCAAAAGGAACCTCCAGGTAATGATCTGAAAATTGATAATTTTGTTCCGGATCAAGCGCTTCAAGCAGAGCAGAGGACGGATCACCGCGGTAATCAGAGCCTACCTTATCAATTTCATCAAGCATAAAGACCGGATTTTTAGTATTCGCGTCTTTAATGCCTTGAATAACGCGGCCAGGCAGCGCGCCTACATAAGTGCGCCGGTGACCGCGGATCTCCGCTTCATCACGTATACCGCCCAATGATACCCGGAAAAATTTGCGTCCCAGCGCCCTGGCAATTGATTTGCCAATAGATGTCTTACCTACTCCTGGAGGTCCTACAAAACAAAGTATCGGCCCCTTCATTTTGCCAGATAATTTATGGACAGCAAGATATTCAATTATTCGTTCTTTGGCTTTTTCCAAACCGTAATGGTCTTCATCCAAAATTTTTTCTGCTGTTTTTATATCATTATTGTCAAGGCTTTCTTTACTCCATGGCAGAGCTACTAAAAGGTCGAGGTAATTACGGATATAACCCGCTTCCGGATTGAATTGATTCATATTATGAAGTTTATTTATTTCTTTTCTGGCTTTTTCTTCTACCTCTTCCGGCATTTTCGCTTCTTTAATTTTGCGAAGATATGTTTTGACTTCAGAACCATCTTCTTTATCTCCCAATTCTTCCTCGATAGTTTTTAACCTTTCGCGAAGCATTGCCTCCCTGGCGCCTTTTTCAAATCTTTCCTGAGTCTTTGAAGCAATTCTTCTCTCGATTTCGAGTACTTTGATTTCTTTAGAAAGTAAATCTGTAAGGCGCTGTAATCTTTGCCTTACATTGGTCATCTCCAGTAATTCTTGACGTTCCTGCGGTTTTAGATCAAGAGCTGAGGCAATAAGATCAGAAAGTTCAGATGAAGAATTTTCAGACATGATATTCATAAAAAGCAAAAAATCAGCGGATTTACCGAAATTCATAGCTTTACGGAATTCACCCGTCAGATGATTGCAGAGTGCTTTTATCTCCTCAGTATCTTCAACTATTTCGGGTATTTCAATAACTTTTGCCGTGAAGTAAGCATCATGTTTTTCGAATGACAAAATTTTTACTCTGGCAATGCCCCGTAC
>CAZJRC010000016.1:0-480 GCA_964548495.1 uncultured Gammaproteobacteria bacterium
ATTATATAAATCGCTGAAGAAAGTCCGCAAAAAATAAGAAAACCGAAAAATACTTTTTCCAATATTAATATGTTTAGCAGGTTACCGCTGAAGGTTATAGCAGCAAAAATGGCGAGGTTCTCCGTCCATTGAAGCGGACGCAAGAGTCTAAGATAATTACGAACTAATTTTACGTGTATCATTTTTCGCGAATACATGTAAGAAAAAAAGCGCACCCGCTGTTATTCCCAGCAACATTATGATAGCAAGCATTTTACTTGAACTCTGTAATAATAAAGAAATTATACCCAATATAGCAGAGATAATCCAATAAAACAATGCTATTTGCGGCTGACTTAATCCTAGACGTAATAGTACATGATGCAAGTGTTGGTTATCTCCTCTAAAAAGAGCGCGTTTTTGATAGAGCCTCCTGCCAATTGTGAAAAGCGCGTCAACAGTAGGCACGCCCATAACTAGAATTGCTGTGGCTAATTTGGC
>CAZJRC010000016.1:528-6314 GCA_964548495.1 uncultured Gammaproteobacteria bacterium
AGAAATCCCAACGCGGTGCCGGCTCTGATAAATGATAATCTTACATCTAACAAGGCGAGATCGCTGGAGGGAATAAATCTTAAGCCTAAGATGCCAATGGTGATAGCGGATATCGCCACTATCCCCGGCATTTGTCCATCAATTCCCTTGCTCCAATTCAGCATATTCATGATCCATATTAACCAAATTACCGAGATCAGATCTGACAACAAAATAGTAACAGGCAATATAAAAAGGGGAATTTTTATCGCATCCAATTGATATATCCCTCCGAATGGATTGGTTATAAAATTTATACTGACACCACTACTGACTACAATAATAGCAGTAAGAATATTAATAAGGAATCGTATATAGGGCGATACGTCTTTTGCTTTCGCGTTTAATTTGTCATCAATTATGCCGATTGTGAGCGCCAGAAGCGCAGCTAAAAAGATGCCCAGCGTAAGTTTATTTATGGGTAATATAAGGAGTCCTGTAATTAACGCGCCAAGGAAAATAGGAATTCCACCGCCGCGGGGAATTGGCTTAGTATGAATTATCGCCGGATGAATGTGTACTCGGGGATTATCAATCAGCCCGAATTTTTTTATGTACTTAATCAGGACATTAGTCAGACAGGCAGTTATAATAAATGCCGAAAAAAAAGGAACTAAAACCAATGAAGAAAAAAATGACATATTAAATTATCAACAGTATTGTACGTACTATAAAAACAAAAGCCAGGAAGCTGATAAGTACGTTGGTTATATTTAATATTCGTGAGAGCAAAGGCATTTTTTCATAAATCCGCAAAGCAAGAAAGAGATTAAGAAATATAAAAATATTAGTGATTAAAAAAGGAATAAAAATTGCAATTTTTATCCCAAGCCGTTCGCCTCCCCATGGCATTTGATTAAAGAGCGGTAAAAATAGGGGCAGATGAGAGTAGCTAACAACTATGATAGACAGGTGAAGTAATGTAAAACCAAAAGAAAAATGAGCGGCTAATTTAATTATTTTATCGGCATTTAACTTTTTAATAAATTCTTTCATAGATATCGACGCCTTTTATTTTAAATTTATTTAGGTACATTCCTATACTAAACGGGAAATTGGGGGTTTCCGGAAGTATGATTATATATTTGGGTTTTATTTTTTTGAGTGTTTCTGCTGTTTCTTCAATTGCTTTTGGGTTTTCGCTAATATGATAAGCTGCTGTGTACTTGCCCGCAGGCAATGAGTTAGATAATGTGTATATTTGAGGACTATTCCCCCAAATAAAAATAGCGTCACTTGGCTTAATTTTGTTCCTTAAAAAATGCGCAATTTCATAATCGCGCGTAACTCTCTTGTCGAAGTATTCTTCATATTCCGTAACAGTTTTTTCATTGGTTATAAAACTCAAGAAATTTTGATAATACTCACGTATGTCCGTTACATTTGTTAGTTTTAATTTGAAATACGCAATTGAAATGTAAATCAGAATAAGCAGCAATCCCAAAATAATAAATTTCTGCCTCCGAGCCTGACGCTCAAACAATAATCCCAGCATTAACGCCGTACTTGGGACTATGATAAGAAGATAATGAGGCCAAACTCTACCTGAAAAAAGAACGTTGAACAGAGAGAATATAAACCAGAGTAAAATAAATAAAACAGCCTGGGGAATTATTTTTCTTTTCCTAAAAATTAAAATTACCGACGTAAAAAGTACAAGTAATTTTATGGCCAATAATCCATATGGTACAGGATATTTATCCGCAAAGCCTATGTAGTCAATATTGCTTAAAAAAACCGCTTGAATAAAATCAGCAAGAATACCAAAATTTGATAAGTAAACAAAAGTTATCAGAATCGGGACCAGGAATCCAGAAATATAAACTGCTAATTTTTTTAATATAATTCCAGAGTTTGACTCCAGCAAGCTAATGAAAACAATAAAAGCCGCGAAATCAAATAAAGCAACTGTCTTAAGCAATAAAGCGATGCCAAGTAAAATACCAGCGCAAAATAGCATCAAGTATTTGGTGTTAAGTATTAAGTTTTTTGAAATTTGTATATATTTTTTTTGTTTCATTTCTTGTGTTTTATAAATCAAAAAAGCGGCTGCTATGATCGGCAGGAGCATGAAATTTTCGGCATTGGCGATATTGCCCTCTATAAACGGAGTCGCGATTAAAAACGCATATATGGACGTGATAATACCGCTTATTCTAAAGACACGAAAAATCCTAATAGCTAAATAATAAAAAGGCATAATTGATAGAGCCCCAAAAATGAAGGATAATAAACGGATAGTAAATTGATCTGAATTAGCTAAGGCATAAAAAATATACAATAAAGGCGGCTTATTGTCCCATATCTGACTGTATAATAACCTGTCGTGATTTAAGGCCATTCCGATGATCTGATATATGCCTTCATCTCCATACCAAAGCGGCTCAATTAACGATGGGAGGCGTAATATAAAAAAAAGAAAAATAGCAAAAAGAAGAAGCCAGATTTCTTTATTTTTTTCTATTTTTTGCAATGTTTTCATTAGTGATACTATGACAGAGATCCTTCGACTCTCCCGCAGAGCGGGATCGCTCAGGATGACTGAAAAAGTTTATACTTTTTCAGTCACTTTATATTCTAAACGTTTTCCGAGCATAAGCTGTGTATGTGAAATAAGCGCTGGCAGCGCGGATAAGAAGAATCCAACAATAGGCATAAGTAAGAATTCAAACGGAAATAATAATTTACGCCTGAGAGATAAATGCATGTGCTCTGGCCTATTCTTATAATCAATATACAGCATTACAACCAATGCCGCAAGACAAGAGTTCAATATAATACCTGCTAATTGGGGCAAATAATATCCAAGCGACGTTCGTGAATATACGGGATTTAAAATAGCCATGATATTGGCCGCTATTGTCACAATGAACCAATTGGTCGGCCAGAGTATATGATCTAATAGAACATGGTATAGTAAAAAAGTTTTTCTTAAGAAGGGCAAACCCGGAACAGTCAACCACCATTGAATAAATAACGGATCGTCAGATACTCCCCATGACCACCTTCTTTCCTGGTCATATTTGTTCTTTAAACTATTTAAATATCCTACAGAGTGAGGCGCATCCATAGAAGTCTTGAGAAAAATTGGCTCAACCCATACCTGTCCCCTCTTTCGAAAAAAGGCTTTAAAAAATATACGATAATCTTCAGGGATAACATCTGTATCCCAAAAATCAATTTCTTTGAGCATTTTAAATGAAAGCGAATAAGTAGAATTTGTAATCAGCCTATCTCCCTGAATTAAAAGGGCAGTCCTCCAGAGACTTCCAAAAAAGGAGATAATTCGTATCGGGGAAGGCACCAGCCAAATATTATTATGATAAACAACTGCTGATTGCCAAAATTTATTATATCTTTGAGAATCGTTCAAAAATTTATAAGTTAAATGCGCGAAAAATTCTTTATGGAAGATAGAATCCGCGTCAACTGATGATACTGTGGCATAATTAATATTTAAATTCCCCTCAATAAACAACCTGCGATACGCGATTCTAGCCGCGTAAGCCTCATTGGAGGATTTGCCTTTTACCTCATTCGGGACATCGGGATGGAATGTGGCAAAAATACTGCCAAAGATATGCTTATATTGTTTAATAAGTATTTCCGCTCTTACGCGGGCTTCAATTTCGCGCTCTTCCATAGCCAGAACGACATGCAGCCGAGAGTGGTGATATGATTGCTTAGCTAATGATTGTAGGGAGACGCGAATTTTTTCTGTCTTTTCTTTATAGTTTGGAATTATTAGAACATGATCTACGTATTTCGAATCGGGGAGCAGGGATGCTAACTCCGCCCAGTTTCGCTTCTCTGTTTCTTTTATTTTTTTGGACGCGATTGTCGTTGCTATAGCCAGAGAAAAAGATTTGTAGAAGAAAAAAATATCAAAAAAGAGAATAGAGTAAGCAACAATCGCGGGAATAATAAAAGATCCCCAAATAGGAAAAAGTATTATCGTCCAAACCAGAAAACCCGGAACCAACTCCAACAGCCGACGTGTTTTTATAGGATAGCGATGGAATATTTTTGAAAAAAAGAAAGTCATTGTAAAATCTCAAAGCTCAAAATGTAAATCTCAAAGCCTCAACTTAAAACTTAAATCTTTTTTTTATTTTGTTAAAGATGGCATATACATTTCTATCTGTTTGTTCTGCTAATTTTTCAAAAGATACTTTTTTTAGTTCGGCAATATATTCACCTGTAATTATAGCATTTTTTGGTTCGTTTCTTTGGCCACGATGAGGAACAGGCGACAAGTATGGGCTATCTGTTTCAATAATAATCCGGTCGATGGGAGCATGCTTGACAAGTGTTGACAAGGAAACCGTTTCGCCCGGGGCTAGTCCTTTGTAGGTGATATTGCCGTCAAATCCAACATAAAATCCCATCTGTAAGGCAGATTTCAGAGACTCTAAGCTACCCGCGAAACAATGAAACATGCCAGGCGGATCCTGCAATAAATTTTTGTAATTCTGAAGAATTTGCAAAATATCGCCTCCGGCAAGTCTATTATGAATTTGCAATGGCAATCCTGCTCTATGGGCTAATTCAATTTGTGCTTCAAAGATTTTTTTTTGGATAATTGGCTCAACAATGCCGTTTGAATTATATTGATAATAATCGAGACCAATTTCGCCAATAGCGATCACCTTGGGATGCCGGGTTAGTTTTTCAAGATCATTTAGCCAATTTTGTTCTGTTTTATCCGCGTGATGAGGATGAACGCCGACAATCGCGTACAAACAATCGTATTTGTCAGCCAGATTAACAGCCCAGATGCTTGAGCTTACCTGGGTGCCAACATTGATAATAGTGTGTACTCCGGCGCTCTCAGCTTTTTTAATGACTTGATCATAATCTGATTCGAAAGCTTTGAAATTTAAATGGCAATGGGCATCAATCACACTACATTATAACATTTTAATTTACATTCGAGGAAATAATGGCTCACGAGAAATAATCTTCGGGCCTTTGAATTGTGAAAGAATAGTCCGGGATGTTTGAGGCATAAACGGCCCCAACAATAAAGCGATTTCCTGTATTTGATCAACGCAATGAGCAAGAATTGCTGGAACACTCTGACTATTTGTTTTCAGCAGTCCCCATGGTTTTTCCTGATTTAAATATTGATCAAGATTGGTTATTTTTTGCCAAACCGAGCTTATGGCTTCATTGAACTTAAATTCTTTCATTGCCAATTCGTACTCGCTGTCCTCAATTATATGCTCGCTTATTCTAGTATCCGAGCCCATTTGCTGATAGTTGATAGTTTCGCAAAGCTTGGCCACCCGAGCAACCAAGTTACCTAATCCATTGGCTAAATCTGCGTTATAGACCTCTATAAGTTTCGTTTCTGAGAAATCCCCATCCGAAAATGACGAAAATTTCGCGAGCAAATAGTAACGAAGCGCTTCAGCGCCGACTTTCTGTATAAGATAGAACGGATCAATTATATTTCCGAGTGTTTTGGACATCTTTTGTCCATTGGCGGTGAGGTATCCATGTACAAAAATGGATTTGGGCAAAGGGAGACGCGCGGAATGTAGAATTGCCGGCCAATATACGGCATGAAAACGTATAATTCCCTTTCCGATCATATGCACATCAGCGGGAGCCCATTTTTTATAGCTCTTCTCATCACTGCAGAAGCCTATTCCGCTTTGATAAATATTCAACGCGTCGAACCAGACATAGATTCTTTGCGAAGTATCATCAGGCGTCAGCACTCCCCAATTCCTGGCTCTCGC
>CAZJRC010000016.1:6379-14455 GCA_964548495.1 uncultured Gammaproteobacteria bacterium
TGATTCAATTAATTTAATTAAGAAATGTTCGTACTTTGAAAGGCGAAAAAAATAATTTTCCTCTTCCACAATATCGGGTTTTTTGCCGGGATGCTCGAAACATTCCCCATCCTCTGACAACTCGCTTTTGGTATAAAACATCTCGCACCCAACGCAGTATAGTCCTTTATATAATTTTTTGTAAATATCGCCAGCGTTGGCGCAAAGCCGCCATAATTTCTGGCTAGCCAGATGATGCTTGGGATCGCTGCCCGTTTCTTGGATAGTTCAAAAAATGCCTCGCTGTTGGCGTCAACAAATTCCTGAACAGACTTGCCTGCTTTTTCAGCAGCTTGTACATTTTTCAGCGCGTTCTCGTCGGCTCCGCATAGGAGCTTGACTTCATCCCCGCGCATTCTATGAAAGCGGGCCAGACAATCAGACTGCACGAATTCCAAGGCGTGACCGATATGAGGATGAGCATTTACGTATGGAATCGCGTTGGTGATATAGAATTTAGCCATATTTATTAAAAATAATATCAAAGTGAAGACTTATATACAAGATATCGCGCCCTAATGTGTCTGAAACTTCTCAGGTCAGCTTGATGTCAGCTTTTTTGTTTATTGACTATTTGCTTGAAATTTGATAATAAAAAATTGTATGGTTGAATCAGAGAAAACTGTAGTAAATAGTGACGAAATTAAAAACGCTTTTGACAAGAATAAAATCGCGCAACGGTATGCTGGCATGGGAAGCAGGGTTGTCAAATTTTTTCATATTGGCGATAAATTAGAACTTAATCTTGATGAGAAAAAGTACGTTAAAATTCTGGCGGGCGAGGAGATTTTGAAAGAACAGCAGGCGAAAATTAAAGAAGTTAAAAAAGAGCTAAGCACAGATCAGGATTACTTAAATTATAAAGGCGCAATTAATCCTTTTCTGAAAGCGCCTTTTTCTAAATGGATTGACCTAAAAATATACAAAAATCATTATCAAAATCAGTTCAAAGAAGAAGAGGAGTTGAAGGGTGAATTTAGAAGCACAGCTTACTTTAACTGGTGGAAATGGTTGCCTTTTGCGTCTTCATGGGCAGAAAGGAAAATTGAATCCAAGCAAAGCAGCTTACAACAAGCAAAAGAGATCTTCACTAGATTTAAAGAACAAAAACATGATGAATTAATAGTTGCTGATGGAGCGGCGCGAATATATGATATTGAAGCTGCCGTGCATAATATATTAAGCTTTGGCTTGCTTCAGGGAGAAAGCAAATCACGCAGTGTTAATGCAACATGCATTTCTATTCCTGAAGAAAAAATAGAGAGATGGGCAGTAAGATGGAAAGATGTGCTCAAGAAAGATACAGATGAATCTGTTCAAGGAAAAGCTATTCCTGAAAAAGAAAAATTTATTTTCGAAGCGTGATGACTGATTAAATTTAAATTATGGAAACCGAAAAAAGAACTAATATTAATGGGGATGAAATTAAAGATGCGTTTGATAAGAATAAAATCGCGCAACGGTACACTGCTATGGCAAGCAGGGCTGTCAGATTTTTTCATATTGGTGATAAATTAGAACTGAATCCTGAGGAAAAAAGGTATGTTAAGTTGCTTGCCGGAGAAGAGATTTTGAAGAATCAAAAAGGGAAATTAACAGAGACTGCAATAGAACTTAAAAATAAAGAAAGCCATTTGAGCTACAAGCATGCAACATTACCCCTTAAGACATGGCCTCTCTTTAGAGGGATAGATCTAAAAGTATATGATCATTTGGAGGATGGTTTGATAAATGGGTTTAACGAGTTAGAAGTAGAAGAAAAAGGAGATTGGCCGGGCTTCAGAAATTACTGGAAATGGCTGCCTAAGCCTATGTCTTCATGGGCGGAAAAAAATATTAATAATAAACTTAATAAATTAAATCGCGCGGAAGATACTTATGAAAAATTTATGAATCAAAAACGAGAAGCTTTGATTAAAAAAGAGGGAGAAAAACATATCCGGAATATCGAGTCTGCCGTTCATACAATTATTTCATTTGGCATAGACGAGGCAGATATTCTTTCTACAAGTCCTGATACTACATACATTTCTATTTCTGAAAAGAAAATAGAAAAGTGGGCAAACTGGTGGAAAAACATACTCAAAAGAGACGATGAGCCTACTGCTGAAAATTATATGCCTGCAGAAAAAACTAAAATTAAAAAACCATATACTTTAAAAGCATAATTACTTACTCACCTGCTTTACTCATGCACTGTCATTTCTCCTGAATATCAATTCCATGACTACAAATAGCGCGATTAAAAGCAGAAGAAAGATAGGGTCGGTAAGATCATTAAGACGCAACAAAAGATAAAAAACTATAAAAATGGCGATAAAAAATCCGTGTTTTTTGCTTCTCAATAAAAATGATGCCAAAAGATAAAAGAGGAAGAAAATAGACATAAAAAATGGATATAATATAGATACTCCAAATTGATAGATTGAAATTTGATAAGATGGTGGGAAATAAAAAATCAGTAAGCATATGCTGACAAAAAAGAATAAGAGAGGCGTGATGAATTTGAGTAAAAATGTAGTTTTGCGAGCTTTTTTAAGCATCATGCATAGATTATAAACCTCTTTTCCTATCTTGACACCTTTTGGCACTCGTGTTATATTATTGCTAAGTATAATTATGCATAATTTGACACAGAGACAGATCGAGATACTTAAAAGTGTTATTGAAGAATATATTGAAAGTGCTGAAGCCGTTGGATCGGAAACGATTGAAAAAAAACGCAATATAAGCGCTTCTCCCGCGACAATCCGTAATGAAATGGTCAGACTATCGAAATTTGGCTATTTAAAAAAGCCTCACTCATCTGCCGGCCGTGTGCCCACTACGCAAGGACTTAAATTTTATGTACGGGAGCTGATGAAGGAAAAGGAGCTTTCTACTGTTGAGGAAGTCGCGTTGAAAGAAGGCGTCTGGGATTATCGGGATAAAATGCAGAAATTTTTAAAAGAAGTCACGAAATCTCTGGCAGAAAAAACTAATACTTTAGCTATAGCTGTGGAGGAAGAAAATATATACTGCTCAGGATACGCGAATATTTTAGATATGCCGGAGTTTTTTGACATCGATGTTACCAAAACATTGCTTACCGCGCTGGATGAATATGATTTATTTAAAAATATTTTCGCGGGCGTATCTGATATAAAAGAAGACATGCATATATTGATAGAGGACGAATTGGGATCAGAGTTGAAAGGGCCTTATGGATTTATTTTTACCGAATTTAAGACGCCTTTGCAAATATCCGGAATGATCGGAGTCCTGGGGCCTGCCAGACTGCGCTATACATCTATAATACCGACTGTGCGTTATTTCAGCGATTTAATTGAAACCAGCGCGAAAGGATGGTAATTCTGAAGATGAAAAACGATAATGATAAAATAAAAAAAGGTCAAGATAATTCAGATAAGAAAGCAGAGGAGCAAGATCCAGTACATGAATGTAAATGTAAACAGGAAAAAGTTGAGTTAAGACAAAAAATTGAGGAGCGTGAGAATAGTTTTAAAAGGGCTTTGGCCGATTACCAGAATCTGCAAAAGAGAACAGCTGAAGAACGCCTGAATTGGCTAAGGATAGCAAACAAAGAGTTGCTTTTGCGATTATTGCCGATACTTGATACTCTTATGCTCGCCTACAAGCATACAGCTTCTGAGGAATTGAAAGTCAGTATAAGTCAATTCACTGAGGTACTGAAAGCCGAAGGAGTAAAGAAGATTGACGTTGAGGATCGCGGATTTGATCCGCATCTAATGGAGGTAGTAGAGGCAATTGAGGGCGAGGATGGAAAAGTACTGGGAGAAGTAAGAGCGGGATATATGGTGCATGATAAACTTTTGCGCGCAGCACAAGTAAGAGTGGGTAAAAAAGTATCTTGAAACTTAATAGCTAATACTTTATACTTTTGTTTATGGGAAAAATAATTGGTATTGATTTAGGAACAACAAATTCATGCGTGGCAGTAATGGAGGGAGGGTCTCCAAAAGTAATCCATTCTGCCGAAGGACGCAATGTAATCCCCTCTGTGGTTGACCCTATTTCCCATGTGGTTGGAGATGTAGCAAAACGGCAAATGGTACTCAAGCCAAAACGAACTATATTTTCAATTAAGCGGCTCATGGGGAAGAAATTTAATGATAAATCTGTACAAAATGACATCAAATGGCTTCCATATGCTGTCAAAGCAGGGCGGGATGATATGGCGATTGTGGAAGTTGAGGGGAAAACTTTCACTCCTCAGGAAGTTTCGGCCATGATTCTGCAAAAGATTAAATCAGACGCGGAAAGCTATCTTGGAGGTAAGGTGGCACAGGCAGTGATCACAGTACCTGCTTATTTTGATGACAGCCAGAGACAGGCAACTAAGCAAGCCGGTGAAATTGCCGGACTTGAGGTGCTTCGCATTATAAATGAACCGACCGCGGCAGAGCTTGCTTATGGATTAGACAAGAAGAACGCCCATACGATTGCTGTTTATGATTTAGGCGGAGGCACATTTGACATCTCAATTTTGGAGCTTGGCGAAGGCGTATATCAAGTGAAATCTACTAACGGCGATACTCATCTGGGAGGAGACGATTTTGATCAAAAAATTATTGGTTTTATTGCTGATGAGTTTAAAAAGGAAAATTCTATTGATCTGAGACGCGATCCTCAAGAAAAAGCAAAAATTGAACTCTCAAGCAGCCAAGAAGCTCAAATTAATCAACCATTTATAACTCAAGGAAAAGAAGGACCGCTTCATCTCACTATGACATTGACGAGGTCAAAGCTTGAACAAGTGGTAGGCGATTTAATTGAAAAAACTTTGGAGCCTGTCAGGAAAGCTCTTAAAGACGCCGGTTTGACTGAAAAAGATATAAACGAGGTTATTTTGGTTGGAGGCATGACCCGTATGCCCAAAGTCGTGGAGACGGTAACTAAATTCTTTGGCAAAGAGGCAAACCGTTCTGTGAATCCGGATGAAGTCGTGGCTGTGGGAGCGGCTGTGCAAGCAGGCGTGCTGGGGGGAGAAGTAAAAGATGTGCTGCTGCTGGATGTTACTCCTCTGACGCTTGGCATTGAAACAATGGGCGCTGTAGCCACTCCGCTCATCCAGAGAAATACAACTATCCCCACTTCCAAGTCACAAGTTTTCTCTACTGCCGCGGATAATCAGACTCAGGTTGAGATCAATATCTTACAAGGAGAGAGGCCTATGGCAACAGACAACAAATCGCTTGGACGATTTATTCTTGACGGCATACCTCCCGCTCCCCGCGGAGTCCCGCAAGTTGAAGTCACTTTTGACATAGACGCAAATGGCATTTTAAATGTGACTGCAAAAGACAAAGCTTCAGGCAAGGTGCAAAGTATTAAAATTACAGGTTCTACAGGCCTATCCAAAGAAGAGGTAGAAAAGATGACAAAAGAAGCGGAAATGAATTCCGCTGAGGATGCTGTGAAGAAAGATAAAGTTGAAGCTAGAAATCATGCCGATTCACTTATCTTTACCTCTGAAAAGGCGCTCAAAGACGGCGGAGATAAAGTACCTGCTGAAGTGAAGACAGAGGTTGAGGACAAAATTAAGAAACTAAAAGAAATATTGGACACCGGCAGTAAAGAAGAACTTGAAACCAGAAGTAAAGACCTTTCAGAGACTCTTTCAAAAATTGGACAAGCTGCATATCAACAAGGCCAGCAGACGCAAGCACAAGAAGAAATTGAACAAGAAGAAAAAGAAGGTAAAACAGATTCACAAGAAAAAGCTAAAAATGATAAAAAAAACGATGAGCCGGTTGAGGGGGAAGTGGTAGAATAATTAAATTCGTAATTTTTTAATTTCTAATTTATTTAAAGCGCATTGGCGCTTTTTTAGTATATAATAGAGGGCAATATGTCAACAAATAGAGATTACTATGGTATATTAGGTGTTTCTAAAGGCGCGACTCTTGATGAGATTAAACGAGCGTACCGCAAGCTCGCGCTTGAATATCATCCTGATCGCAATAAATCAAAAGATGCCGAGCATAAATTTAAGGAGATAACTAAAGCTTATGAGGTGCTTGCCAGCGAGGACAAGAGGAAATTGTATGATCAGGTAGGTCATGCTGCCTTTGAACAAGGAGCAGGACAGGGGCCATTTGGGGGCGGTCAATCAACAGGCAGATATGGCCCTTTCTCTTATGCATATTCAACCAGTGGGGATGGGGCTGATTTTGATTTTGGCGGATACTCTGATCCTTTTGAGATTTTCGAACAGTTTTTTGGCGGCGGATCTCCATTTGGAAACAGGCAGAGACGAGCTGTATATTCAGCCACAATCAGTTTCATGGATGCGGCACATGGCACAGAGAGGGAAATAATAATTAATGGAGAAAAACAGAAAATTAAAATACCCGCAGGGGTTGATAGCGGATCCAGAATCAGATTTGATAAATATGATATTGTGATTGACGTACAGCCTGACTCTCGTTTCGCGCGGGAAGGATCTGATGTTGTATCGGAAGCTGAAATTTCTTTCGCCACAGCAACATTGGGCGGTGAAATATCTGTTGCCACAATTGATGGTGATATTAAAATTAGGGTGCCTGAGGGGACACAACCAGGGACACTTATCCGCCTGCAAGGACGGGGTATCCCCCATCTTCGCGGAAGCGGACGGGGCAGTCATTATATACGCATCAAGGTAGTGATACCAAAAAAACTCTCTAAGCAGGCAAAAGTGCTTCTGGAAGAATTTCAGAGAGAAGAACAACGGCAAGGAAAAAGAGGATGGTTCTAGGGAATGTCTATATGGAAGGCAGAGATTTAGAAAATATAACACCAAGAGTTATTACCGGTGAACATCACAAAAATTTAGCTAATAAGCTTCAAAAACCAAATGAAATAAGCGCTCCTTTATCCGAAATATCACGATTTTATGAAATATCTGGTCATGAATCTCTAAGCCCTTACGCATATGAAAGATACTTGCGCGACAAGATGCGCTGGAATGATAAAATAATCCTTCAAACAGAAACAAATACTGAATTGACTCATGAACTTAATTTAATTAACAACGAAAAAATAGGCAGAAGAAGATTTATAATCATGAATATATTGGACTCAAAAAATTATCTCTTACAAATTAAGGCTGCAAAATTGTTTAGAGTATTACCGGAAGATGATTATCTTGACGCCATGAAAAAAGTTTTAAATACCAATAATATAGACGCGCAAAAAAGTGTGTTAAGTTATATTAAACGATATAATTTTTATTACGACAAAATTAAAAATGAGCTGTATACGGCAATTGATAATAAAATACGAAAAGACCTATTAAGCGACAGCTTTAAAATTAAAGTCAGGAGCGCTGAATTAATTGCCTATGCTCCTGAAACAATACAAGATAATTTAATGCCGATGCTTATAAAAGAAATACAAAACGGGCTAAAAAGCCTAAATACAAATAGACAAATTGGATCCGCTGCGTTAATTCCTTATTCCACCGAAGATTATAAGTCTGATTTTATTCTTGAATGTTTAGGCGTCAACGATCCTATTGTTCAGACAAAGGCCGCGGAAGCAATTGAAACACTTATTTTACCTCAAGGTATTTATTTAATACAAGAATTTTTAGCAAAAAGCCCTTATCCCGCAGCTAAAGCCAGAACTGCTAATATAATAGCTGAATACGATGAAAGTTCATTAGATGATAAAGAAGAATTGTGGGACATGATTGATAAAGAAATCAAGATAGGTCTAAATAGTAAAAGTCAAGAAGAGCAAATCTATGCGTCTGGTTTGCTGGAATTTGTGCCTGTAGCCGAACGTATTAAACTATTCAATCTGGCAAAAAAAGCAGCTCCCAACGCGCTGATCGCGCCGCCATTATACATATACTACAATCTTTTTGATAAAAAATTCAACAGAAGCGATTTTCCTAAAACACATTCGCAAACGACGCTTATCGGCGGAGATCTTAAAGACAAATTAATCATCCGACATATTACCCCTGAGGCTTTTCTCGCCTGGCGGAAAGCCTATGAAGATTATAAATTTTGGCAGGCAGAGAATTTG
>CAZJRC010000016.1:14465-14820 GCA_964548495.1 uncultured Gammaproteobacteria bacterium
ACCAATCGCGTCGTTCAGACTGAATAATAAAGGGCTCGTTGATGTCTTCAGCGGAGTTTTGGATTTGACTTTTCAGCACTGGATGAAAATCGGCGGGAGCTTCTTAGGGGAACTTGATACGGATATAGGAAAAATATTAGACTCTTTACGCCTACTACGCATAGAACATGGTCACGGTCATGATGACAATTTCTGTCTGCGATTTTACCGCGATAAAAATGGGATTCCTGATTTCACACGCAAGCCAAGAATCTATCTAATTGACTTTGATATGGCAACCAAACACTGATTTATTATTTTTTGATTTAACCATCAATTATAGATGACGCCAAAATCATTTCGCGTACAAGCATGA
>CAZJRC010000017.1:0-692 GCA_964548495.1 uncultured Gammaproteobacteria bacterium
ATTATGTCCGTTTAACAGTAAATAATTCCAGCGAGAAGCTAGCCCCCGACATCCACAATGATCCTGTTGAAGCCCAGGCAATCTCAACCAAATATACGCGTCTTGGATTCCCGATAAATGAAGCAGACACCAATTTGACACTACAGATCGGAGAAATTACCGGAATTAAAGAAAATATCAAATTAGTTCTAAAGTAATATGTGGACTAAAATTATACGAGTTTCGCAATTGAGTACAGTACAAGGAATGACGCAAGAAGCGGAGTAAGACGTACTAAAATGTACGTTGGCGCAGACCGCAGGTCATGACGCAGTAATGTGCCAAGTGCGAAACTCGATATATGAAGGATTATTCATCCAAGCAAATAAGTAGTCATCTCAATGAGGAAATAATCGAAGCATTGCGAAACATCCGCGGATGGGGGAGTGTGGAAATTTTTGTCCAGGATTTCAAAGTCGTTCAAATAGTAGAAAGGAATATCAAAAAAACACATTCCTTTGTCACAAGTAACGTGAATAGTATAACTCACGCCAAATAACTTTTTTAATTGCGTTTTTAGTTATTGACAAAGTTATAATATTTCGTATATATTATAAAAAGTTTCTAATAATTTTCTAGGAATTACTTATAAATTATTAGAAAATTAACAAACTAATTTATTCGCTGACCGCAAACGGAGGCATCTTTTAATG
>CAZJRC010000017.1:703-4314 GCA_964548495.1 uncultured Gammaproteobacteria bacterium
CAAGTAAGCTCATTGGAAGATGCTTTTTTTTATGAAAAAATCTAATTCGTTAGAGTGTCAAAAAAAATTAAGAAGAATGGAAACTCTTCAAACTAATTAGTTTAGTTTGAGCAGTTTCCGTTTTTTTAATTTAATTAAACGGAATAAGAAGTGTCCTCGCTCTGCGGGGGATCATGAAAACGAAAGGAGGTGAATAAATTAAAATATATGACATTTAAAACAAGATTAACAACAGCCATTGCAACCGGAGCAGTCTTACTCAATGCTATGGCACCAATCGCGCTAGCTACAACAACCATTCAAATTACAGGAAATGGTGCGGGTTCTGATAACTGGACAACAGTCAATCAGACAAGCGTCACAAGTATTAATCAAACCAACAGCGCCAATGTTACCAACAATGTCGACGCGGACGCGAAGACAGGTAACAACGATGCCAACTTCAACACTGGAGGGACAGTTGGGATTATGACCGGAGACGCCAAAGTTGAGACTAATATCTCAAACGACCTGAATAGCAACGCGGCAGAAGTAGATTGTTGTAACGCGGGCGATACCAATGTGAATATCACCGGTAACGGTGCGGATTCAAACAATGGCGTAGCTCTTGATCAATCAACAATCACTGCTGTAGACCAGAGCAACAACGCGTACGTCAGCAACAATGTCGATGCGGATGCAAAGACAGGCGGCAATGACGCGGACAGCAATACAGGAGGAGATGTATTGATTCGTACCGGAGATGCCTCAGTAGATGTTAATGTTTCAACAAATGCAAATGTTAACATGGCTCACGTAGGATCAGCAAACGGATCATCTAATCCATCTGCTTCCTTCGTTATTTCTGGTAATGGCGCGGGCAGCGATAATTATATTACCGCGAGCTTAGCCAAACTCACCAGTGTTGCTCAAGACAATTCGGCATACGTTAGCAACAATGTCGATGCGGATGCAAAGACAGGTTATAACGATGCCAACTTCAACACCGGCGGCGATGTACTCATCGGCACCGGAAACGCGAAAGTTATGGCTGACGTCAATAATGCCGTCAACTTCAACCACGCGGATGTTGATTGCGGTTGTACTTGGGACGTTCTCGCGAAAATTGCGGGCAACGGAGCAGACCAAGATCCTTGGTGGTGGGACACAGATTCAAACCTTATCACCTTGAACTTAGACAGCATTAAAGCTATCGGTCAGGGAAATGGTTCTGATCTTAACAACAACCTTGATGATCTGACTGCAAAAACCGGCCATAATGATGTAAATTCCAATACAGGAGATGTCGAAGGCGGGGATCCAGGCATAATGACTGGGGACGCGACTGTAGACTCAAGTGTAAATAATTCAGGAAACGTCAATGTAGTCGGTGATATGCCATTTGATTTTCCAGACATGCCGGAAATTGATTTTTCTTTCAATTTTTCAGCTTTTTGGATGCTCTTTGGTTTATTAGGCTAATAATTCTTTGAGATTCGTAGCGGTGTCTTGCTAGCACTTCAACAAGACACCCTACGACAAAGATAAAAGATAAAAAACAAAAATAAATAATAATATGTTTTACAAACTTAAAAAATATATAGCAATATTCACCATAATTACGTTTTTATTCGCGCGAAGTATTCCTGCTGTTTTGGCTGAGGATGCGCCTGTGCCTCCCGCCGCGCCGGAGGCGCCAGCTAATCCATATACTCCACCCACAGCGCCGGAAGCGCCAACCGCGCTTGTATCAACGCCAGTTGCGCCATCAGCACCGACTGCTCCATCAGCCCCAATCAATTCGGAGACTGCTCCTTCCGCGCCGCAAAATCCATATACTCCTCCGACAACGCCATCAGCACCGACTGCTCCAACCGCGCCGACAGCGCCAGCTTCAATTCAATCGGAGCCATCCGCTCCCGACTCGCCTATTTCTTCATCAAATTCACCGCTTACCGATACAAATAACCAACCGTCTAACCAGGATTCTTCCCAAATCCAAAATCCACCAACTTCAACAGGCATCTCATCAAACGGCAATGTTGGAGATACAGGTATAACAACAGGCAACGCGGACAATACCGCTCAATTATTTACCACCGGCAATAACAATTTAAGCGCCGGCAGTGCTTGTTGTTCGAACAGCGCCACAGTCATAAATTCAGGAAACGGCGCGGGATCAGAGAATAATGGATCAGCCGTAGTCGCGAACAATAACGACAATAATCAGACCAACAGCGCTAATGTTGCCAATAATCTCAATCAAAATTCGCGTACTGGCGATAACTCCGCCTCAATGAACGTAGGAGACTCATCAATTACTACAGGTGATGCCAATACTACAGGCACAGTAATTACCGCCGTCAATACCAATGTTGATGGCATATCCGTTGCCGAGTTTAACGTGGTTGATGATCACGTAGGTGATTTGGTATTGGATTTTGGAGCTGGATGCGTTCAGGGTTGCGATGGCAATAGTATTTTAGCCAAAAATACGGGCAATGGAGCCGATTCAACCAACAACTCCAGTCTTGACGCGATTGCGAATAATTCAAATACGCAAACTAATAATGCCGACATCGGCAGCAATTTGACCCTAGACGCTAATTCCGGAAGCAATAACACCTCATTCAACACCGGCGGAGATTCTTCTATCACCACAGGGGACGCCAATGTATCAGCCAATGCTCTTACTTTTGCCAACAACAATATTTCAGGGAATGTGATCTTCGGAGTAGTAAATATTTTCGGAGATTTGCTGGGGGACATCATTCTGACTGAAGAAGCTATGAATGCCGCGTGCGGCGGGTCTTGCGCCGAATCAACTACTGCGATCAATAGTGGTAATGGAGCCAATTCAACAAATCAAGCTAACGCTTCAAATACAACCAATAATGCTGTGAATCAATCCAATGACGCGACTATTAATAACACACTCGTGCTTGATGCTCAAACAGGCAACAACGACGCTAATCTGAACACTGGCGGAGATCAACTGATTAAGACAGGAGATGCCAATGTGCAAGCCAATGTTTTAAACATTGCCAATTCCAACATAGATGGAGGCAATTGGTGGCTGGTGATAGTCAACGAAGCCGGCCGCTGGATTGGCAGGATCATGGGCGCGCCTGACGGCTCCAATATGGCAGGCTCTAGTGGTACAGAATTTGTAGTAGACCCTGTGACTGGTGAGATCACTGCCAGCAATACCGGCAACGGAGCAGATTCAACCAATCAGGCAAACACAGCACAGACGACAAATAATACAACCAATCAGACAAATAACGCGGTTATTAATAATCAGCTTAATTTATCAGCCAACACAGGCGGGAACAATACCAATCTTAATACCGGAGGTAATAGCAACATTAATACAGGAGATGCCAATATAGTAGCCAACCTGGTCAATTTCGTCAATAATAATATAGTCGGCAATGGTAAATTGGTTGTTACAATGGTAAATGTATTCGGAAGTTGGCTAGGTGATTTTGTAGCCCCGGGTCAGCAAAAACAAAATACAACTCTAGTCGCGCAAGATAACAGTACTCAAAATGTCACGCCTGTTATTGCGTCTACAAATAATAATCCGAATTCAATAACTCCTACTGCCGCTACTGTTAACTCTCAACCTG
>CAZJRC010000017.1:4331-14709 GCA_964548495.1 uncultured Gammaproteobacteria bacterium
CGCAAACAGGCCTGCCTGCCGGACAGACAGGTCTTATTGCCGGTGTCGCGCAGTCTTTCCAGCAAGCAATCGCCTCACCAGTGAATCCCAATACTCAAAGCAAGCAAACTGGCAATTCAAATAATAGGGTAGTTGGTGCAAACTCAAACTTCGCGGTGGCAGGTATAAATTCTGTCAATAATGACAAATTACTCACCGGCACATCTTCATTTTTCGATGCTCCAAATAGCAATAAAGCAATAAGCATTAATTTAGCATGGTTACTAATATTAATTCCTGTAATAACCCTTCTCATTGCCGGAAAAAAACTTACTAGAGTATTTATACGTAAATAAAAAATAATCCTGCCTTTGTCTCGCCAAAGCAATTTGCGAAGGCGGACCACATCTGCCCCCAAATTTACATAGATAACTCATGTTGCTCAATCACTTGTCATTGCGAGCGTAGCGAGAAATCTAGCGAAGCGTAATAAAGCGTAAAATAAAAATGAAAAAATACACTCTAAAAAATAACTTAATAATCTTTGTAATAAGCCTGTCTCTTACGGGAATGGTCTTTGCGCCACTTGCCCTCGCTCAAGAAATTGTGATTTCCAGCAATGGAGACGGATCATCCAACGAAGTACATATCACGGAAAACAATCAAACTAATACGGAACAAACAAACAACGCTGTTATAACCAATACTGTTAATACAACAGCCGATACCGGCAACAATACTGCTGATAACAATAACAATATTGAAACAAATATAAATACCGGCAACGCCAGTCTTGAAACTGACATAACGAATCAAGCCAATATATCAGCAACAGATCAGTCCTGTTGTATCACCCCGGCTCCCAATTCCATCAACATAAGCGGAAACGGCAGTGATTCACAAAACAACACTGTTATTAACTCCGCGTCTACGACATCTATCACAGTAATCCAAAACGTATCTATTCTCAACAACATCACAGAAACTGCAAACACCGGCAACAACAATGCCGGCAATAATAACGGTAATGTCAATATAATGACGGGTAATATAAATTCAGATATTAAAATCAATAACGGACTCGTCAATTCTACACAAGTAAACGCGCTCGGAGCATCAAACGACTCCTACAAAATAGACATTGCCGGCAACGATAATAATTCTGTAAACAACATAGCGCTTAATTTACTAAACAGCAAAAATATAATTACCGATAACGCGTCTAGTGTGATAAATAATCTTAATTCACTTTATAATACAGGCAATAATACAGCCAATGGAAATAATGGCGAAGTTTTCATCCGCACAGGCGATATAATTTCCAGTATTTCCATCAATAATGCCTTAAATACAAGCAAAGCAGATTTAAACTGCTGTTTACCGCAGGAAAAAGAAAATCCCGCTCCCAAAGGTGAGCAACCGGCATCACAACCCCAACCTCAGCCTACACCCAATCTTCCACCCGCTCAACCAACTCCGACTAATCCAACTGTAATTGCGCAATCAGGCGCGTCTAATCCTCCGACTCAAATCGGACAAGTAGCCGCGGCCACAGCAGCAGCCATATCCAAGATCCTTCCGGTCACGGGCAACAATTGGTTTTATATCTCACTTCTCGGAAGCTTTTTGATGTTCTTTTTAGGGGCTTATTTAAGACTGCGTTCGGGGAACTCGCCGGGATTAACTCTGGCGTTTTAACGAAAAAAAACGGACTATGTAAGTCCGTTTTTTTATTGATAAAACTATAAAAATTTGTGGTATAATCCCCAACACATGAACAAGATTCTTTATCATCTCGGCAATCTGCTAATAGTGCTTTCACTGATTACATTCATTTATACCGTCTATCCGCTTATTGCCGTATATTTCTTTACGCCTGTTATTCAACCAATACAATCCCAAAAAGGCATATTTTTAACTATTCCCAAAATTAAAGCTATTGCCCCGATCATCGAAAACGTAGATCCCTGGAATGAAAAACAGTACAATCAAGCTTTAAAAAAAGGCGTCGCGCAAGCCCGCGGCACTTCTCTGCCGGGCGAGAATGGCACAGTCTTCATCTTTGCCCACTCTACAGGCGCGCCCTGGGAAATCACTTGGTACAATACGATATTTCTGAGACTAAACGAATTGCAGAAAAATGATTCAATAGTAATTACCAAAAACGGAAAAAAATATAATTACGCTGTGCGGGAGAAAAAAGAAGTCTGGCCAAATGAAGTAAACTATCTCCTCCAATCAAATAAAAACCAGCTCATACTGCAAACCTGCGCTCCCATCGGCACTTCTCTCAAACGCCTCCTCGTCTTTGCCGACCCTATTTAAATTAAATTATTATAAGTCTTGACAATAATTAGCACTCTTGCTATATTATTGCTAATTATTCGGGTCAGGAAAAGGAGGTGAAAAAAGTATGACAAATAATTTAAGTAGATTTTTAGGTTTTCCAGTCTATCACACTCCAAGCTGGGATGATGAGGACTTCTGGCCGGCTGCATCTCGCATATCCTCAGGCGTATCTATTTCTGAAGATGAAAAGAATATATTTGTTGAAGTTGCCGTACCGGGTATAAGTCCAAAAAATATTGACACCACCGTCAAAGACAACCAGCTTTGGATTCATGGTGAACAAAAAGAAGAAGAAAAAGACAAAGCAAGGAAGTACTATCGCAAAGCCAACCGCTCTTTTTCTTACCGAATCGCGATACCAGGAGAAGTAGATTCCAAAGTAGAACCGGACGCGACTTGCGCCAATGGTGTAATGACTGTTAAATTCCAGAAATCGCCTAAAGCGCAGCCAAAAAAAATCCAGGTAAAATCAGCTTAAAAAGGCTGAATATATCGACAACAATAGAGGCGCTCAAACGTGCGTTTCTATTGTTTATGTCTAACAAAAATCCCGGCATATTTATCTTCATATACTTTTTTCCACTTTCCCGTCTTCACTAAACCCGCCATTCTTTTATAAATTGGCTTGTTGGGAGACATATAAACGATGTTATAAATAGATTTATCAATATCTAAAACATTTTGTTCTAAATCATAATATTGCCCAAACGCGCTTATACCGTCTTTCTCCCAAATAGTCTGGCGCCCGTCAATAGTTGGCTTAATATCCGGGTAATTCCAAATCATCCACCCTCCCCAGCCATAAAGTGAAAATAAATTCCCCGTCAGCTTATGAGCTCTGAGGTATTCAGCTGATCCGGGAGAGCATAATGTATTTTCGCTGATGCAGTATTTATCCCATGTAAACGACGCGTAGCTAACAAACGGCCATTTAAGTAAAATAATAACTCCCAAACTTAAGACTAAAAAAGCAGATGAGAAATATAATTTATAACGTTTGCTTGATGGAGTCAAGAAACCAGTCAATGGTAGAAGAGTTGGAATAATTAGATAATACGCCGTCCAAATATACCTGCGGGCAAAAAAAGAAAAAACAAACAATATAAATGCCGCGCTTATAATCGGCAATTGTCCAATGAGACGGCCTTTAAAATATAAAAATATAATTCCCATAGCAGCCAATACTCCTACAAATACCTGTATCCACCAAAGATGCGAAAGGAGAGAAATTGGCAAATACTCCGCGACATACTTCAGTAGCGGATTGCCAAAATGACGGATAGCTTCTCTGAATACGCCTGAACCAAACGGATTTATAAAAGTTGAAGAAAAACTTACCAGAAAAATAATAATTAGATAAGCCGCCTTTTTATATGCTTGCCGTCTTTGATTTTTTTCAACAATAAAATCTTGTAAAATCGTAACTCCAATCCAAACCCCAAAAATTGCAATTCCCAATAAAAATTGCATGTGTGTATTCGCCCAAAAAAGAAAAAGCGCGGGTATCCATAAAAGTATTTTAGAGGAACGCGATTTATATCTGCTTAAAATAAATACCATGACCCCCGTCATTAATAAACTTATCTGCTGCCCGCGCAAAGACACCGAATTTATCGGATTCACAAGATAAACAAGCATGGGAAAAAGCAACGCTTTATCCGTTAATTGAAGCCTAGCCGCTTTCTCGAAAAAATAAAAAGTCGCGGTGACTATTACGGAAGCTATAAGCGTCAATCCCAAAAAACCACCAATGCTATACGCGAAATAGGTGATGACATCAGTTCCCCAATGCCCGTTTGCCCACTTATAATCTGGCATCATTGTTGAGAAAGTATTTTCCCTCAGCACCTGACCATGCTGAAAAAAATATTCGCCGTTTCTCAAATGCCAACCCAAGTCGGGATCAGTCGGTATATATAACGAGGCTATGAATACAAAAACATAAGGCAAGATACTAACAAATTTCGCAAAATATTTCCCAAATCCTTTCATAAATCAGGCCACAAGTATATCATAATACTTGTCATTCCGAGCGAATCCGCAAAGCCGGATGAGTCGAGGAATCTCATACCACAGAATTGCTAAAACAGTTTGATGGTATGAGATCTCTCCACTGCGGTCGAGATGACATCGTAACAGCTACGAGGAATAAGACACCTTAATAGAGATTTAATCCGTCAGCTGACGGATTAGATTTTATTTGCAGTTTTGATTTTTGATAATTTGAATTTGCTTGGGATTTAGATATTAGAATTTAGGATTTTAATAAACTAGGGGTTGAACTTACCGCTTTTTCTGACCAATTTTGCAGTGCTCACAATTTCCATGATTTGTCCATTGCGCGCTTCAATCTGTGTGGCGCCGGTTTGTTCATGATAATCCTGCAGCAGATCTGACAAAGTTTTTAATTGTTCGCTCAGATCAAACCGCAAATCTTTCACTTTCTGCGCGACTGTAGCTACTGAGGGTTGTTTAGCAATTGTCTGTTTGATAGAATTTTTGGTCTTCGCGGCCTCTTTTAATTTCTCACTTTCCTGCATATAGGTCGGATTATTGTTGAACGAATCCTCAAACATCTCCCGCGCCTGCTTGACTTCATCCCTGAGCTTATCAATACTCTCGATATGATTCTTTATCAGCTCCTCTAAATTGATCATGGCAGTTGCTTGATCTGCCGTCTCCGATTTCAATGCGTCAACTTCCTGGCCATCAATTACTTGATCCGTTGAATTATTATCATCCATAACAAAATACACTATACACAAAAAACTAGAAACAAATCAAGTACCAAATTTTGCTATAATAACCCTTGTGACCAAAGCCAAAAAAGTTAGAAAAATTATCAAACTCCTCTCCAAAATCTATCCTGATCCCCGCACTTCCCTCACATTTTCAAATCCCTTAGAGCTTCTCATTGCCACAATCCTATCCGCGCAGGCCACCGACAAAGTCGTCAACCAGATCACGCCAATTTTATTTCAAAAATACAAATCTGCCGATGATTACGCTCACGAGGACATAACAGAACTTAATAAAGATATTTCGAAAATTAACTTCCATAACAACAAAGCCAAAAATATCCAAGAAGCCTGTAAGATTATCAGTAAAAAATATAACGGGATAGTGCCGGATACTATGGAGGAACTGGACGCCTTACCCGGAGTTGCCCGCAAAACAGCCAATGTCGTCCTCGGCAACGCCTTCCACAAAGCCGAAGGAATTGCGGTAGACACTCACGTCTCCCGTTTAGCAAATAAATTAGGTCTTACGCGATCTACGAATCCTGTAGTAATCGAGCAGGATTTAATGAAAATTGTGCCTCAAGAAAAGTGGACAGACTTCTCGCATTTATTGATAAACTTCGGCCGTGACTATTGCCCCGCCCGCCCTCACAAATGCGACAACTGCCCTCTTGGCGATCTCTGCCCCGACAAGATTCAATTTTATTGAAAATTGAAAATTGAAAATTTAAATTATCCCTTGCGACCTTTTTCTTCGCTCTTCAACTTCATCCAAAATAATCTTCCTGATTCTGATATTTTTTGGTGTTACTTCCACATACTCATCTTCCCCTACATATTCAAGCGCGCTGTCTAATGTCATTACTCTGGGTGTATTGAAATGCGTCATCGCTCCATCTCCTTTTGAACGCATATTGGAAAGCTGTTTTGTCTTGCACACATTAATCCGCATATCATCAGCCCTAGCATTTTCCCCAACTACTTGACCTTGATATACCTTTTCTCCAGGCCCGACAAACAAAACACCCCTGTCCTGAGTATTAACCAACCCGTAAAGACTTGTCACTCCTGTCTCATGAGCGACCAAAGATCCATGTTCGCGCCTCAATAACTCTCCGCTGTCCTGATCATATTTATAAAACGAAGTGCTTATTATTCCGGTGCCTCTTGTATCAGTAATAAATTCGCTTCTATAGCCAAATAAACTGCTGGTAGGTATTACGAATTGGAAATATACAACGCTCTTTTCATCAGTAGTCATATCTTCAAGAACAGCACGTCGTACACCCATTTTTTGCATCACGATTCCTGAATAATCTTGCGGCACGTCGATAAACACCCTCTCATAAGGCGAGAATATTTTACCATCAATTTTTTTAGTCACTACCTGCGGGCGCGATACCTGAAATTCATAACCCTCACGGCGCATACGTTCAATAAAAATTGCCAGATGCAATTCTCCTCGGCCTGACACAAGCCAGTTGCCGTCAGGCAAATCCGCAATTTGAAGCGCCATATCAGTCTCCAATTCCTTATATAATCTCTCTCTTACTTGTCTCGATGTTTTAAATTCACCCTCAAGACCGGCAAATGGAGAAGTATTCACGCCGAAAGCCATCTTAATTGTTGGTTCCTCGATCTCCAGTACCGGCAAGGCTAGGGGAGTGACGCTGTCAGCAACAGTCGCTCCAATAGCTATATCGGCAATACCGCTAATAGCCGCTATATCGCCATTCTGTACCTCAGACGTATCCGTTCTATTCAATCCCTCAAACGTCATCAGGCTGGTCAATCTACATTTCTTCACAACTCCATCCCGCGAAATATATGCGACTTCTTGATTATTCTTTATAAAACCATTGTAAATACGTCCGATACCGATTCTCCCCTTGAAATTATCATAGCCTATAGAGGTTACCAACATTTGCAGCGGCACGTCCGGCTGACCGGAAGGGGGTGGTATAGTTGTCAAAATCATCTCAAAAATCGGATTTACATCGTGCATGTTTTCAAGTACCGGCTCAAGCCCGGCCACGCCCAACTTTCCGCTCGAATAAATAATTGGAAAATCAGCGGCATTATCATCCGCTCCAAGCTCTAAAAATAAATCAAGCGTCTTATCCAAGACATGATTAATCCGCGCGTCACTCCTGTCAATTTTATTAACAACCACTATGATTTTTAATTTCTTTTCAAGCGCTTTCTTTAATACAAATCTCGTTTGAGGCATTGGACCCTCTTTAGCATCAATTAGAAGAAGTGCCCCATCTGCCATTGTCAAAACACGCTCTACCTCTCCGCCGAAATCCGCGTGCCCCGGAGTATCAATAATATTAATTTTTGTGCCCTCCCACATCACAGATGCATTCTTTGAAAAAATAGTTATACCGCGCTCGCGCTCCAGATCATTACTGTCCATAATCAGTGTCTGATCTTCCAGCGCTTTTCCCAAACGCGTCTTGGATTGACGCAAAAGCGCGTCAACCAAAGTCGTTTTCCCATGGTCTACATGGGCTATGATGGCTACATTCCTTATATTCATATGCTCTTCAATATTAAAAACCCCGCTCTGCGGGGTGTTATTAGTATCATTTTACCACTTTAAACCCAAATTAACAATAAAAATAGGGCGGCTTATAAACTTATCTAAATCGTATTGGAATAGTCAGAGGGCCATTTTTACCTGGAATATCAACCAAACTGACTTTCTCTATTAACAACTTACCTCTATCTAAATTATCCCCTCTGAAATCAACAGCCGCTACAAATGGCACCATAACATCGCTTGATGTATCTGATAAAGCAAAAACAGACTTTTCTACAAGCAATTTCTGATTTGAATCAAGCAGTTTAATAGTCAGCCTGTTATTTCCGTACCAGCTTCCCCTTGCTTTGCCTTCCACCTTGAATGGCGAAGTAATTACAGAATACGGCTTTGGATCTGTAACCTCAATATAATCTTTCAAGGCTACATGATTATCTTCTTCAACATAAAATGTCCCTGTTGGCGTATGGCATTCACGCGGATTTGTGTCAACAACCAAATTTCCCGCGTTAGCGCAATCTTCAAACGTCAATATATTTTTAGGAACTTTGGACTTGACATACCATGAATAGCCGAATAATGTCCCTGCTGCGATCACTGCTATTATCAATAAGACAATTACAAACCTTCTCACTAAATTTAGTATATCACAACCCGAAATTTATTCACAAACAAACTCAGTAGACCTGGACAAAGCGTCAATTATATTGCATAATAAAGCAACTAACATGTCAAGACAAATACATATTTCACCATTTGGAAAATATTTTGCATATTTAGACAAAATTGATTCAACTGTCAAACATTCCGAAGAATTCGGATCAATTCTCATTCTAAGTCTCGTCGAAGAGATAGGCGAGATGGCACGCGCTTATCTTGCCCAACACGGACGCAAACCCACCAATCTCGCCGCTCAAAAAGACGAGACATATAAGCAGGAACTGGGAGACATACTTGTTGCCATAATTCGCTTTGCCAGGGTCAAAAATATAAATCTTGATGAACGGATCATGTATACGTTGAAGAAAATCGAACGCCGTAAGCAATTTCCCAAAAAAGAATAATAAATTAACTAGAGGATTTTTTACCTTTTTCCCGCTCAAACGCTTTTTTTATACCCCTGAATCCCATACGTAAAAATGACATACTTATTTCCGCGAAAGCGTCTTCTGGATGATCTATGGCATTTTCCACACACTTAATTTTATCCATAACTGATTTGTGTATATCCTGCACTGTTCTAACAATAAAAAATATACCAATCCCTATTCCTATTAAAATAAAAATATTAACAGCCATATAAATAATTCCTATTATGTAAAAGATATTCTCCAATTGTGTCATAATTTAGCAATCTCTCTATCGTTATTATACAACCTGTATCTCCAAAAATCCATGACAGAGGTATAATGCAATTCCACTATTTACTATAAGATACTTAATCACTGCTTTTTTGCTGTGCCTAAACAAAAAAAATCAAACGTTATTAATCATGGTGCCCCACATACTATTGACAAAATTTATACTCTAAAGTATAATAAAACCAGAATTTTTTATGATAGAAAAGCAAGAAAGCTCTAAAACGAAAATTATCGATAAAGAAATGCTGAAACAATCCTTTCAGCCTTTGATTGATAGATATATTCCTGAAAAGGAAGATAGGAAATTCACAATAACTTATACTTTCGATTGGAAAGATATCCGTCCTGCGCGTTCCAAGGAGTTTGAAGAATATTGCTCATTTGTCAATGGAATGCCAGCCAAAATATGGTCAACGATTCTTCTTCTGGATGAAAATGGAGATACGCTTGGGACAGTCGGAGAAAAAATTCACCCGGCAAAACCCGTGCGTTGGTATAGGCAAAAGCCAGTGTCTTATAAAATTTTTGATCCTTCAGAGACTGCCGCAGAAGCGATTACTCGCGTAGGCGTAGAAAAGCAAGTGAAATACCTTTTGGATGTGGATACAAGAACGCTATATTTATAAAAAGCATTTACATAGTAAATCGAAATACCTGCTATAATCGATTGTGTATAAAAATGCTCAGACAATTAAATTAAAGGAAATACTCTTAAATACATCTCCGCAATTAAAAAAAAGAATTTTATATATAGCAGGATTCATCACTCTAATAAATACGCTGGTCTGGCTTTCAGCTCTATACCTTTCTCCGGGATATCCTATTCTATTGGGTCTAGTTTACCTTGCGTTTGGACTTGGAGTAAGACACGCGGTTGACGCGGATCATATCGCGGCAATTGACAATGCGACACGCAAGCTTATTCAGGACGGACAGAAACCTATCGCGGTCGGCTTTTTTTTCGCGCTGGGACATTCTACGATAGTCATGCTTCTTGTGCTAAGTTTAGCGTTTTCATCGGGATTTATAATTAATAACTTACCCCAATTCATGCAAATCGGATCACTTATCGGCAGCTTAGTGTCAAGCATATTTTTATTGGGCATAGGTATTATAAATCTTATCATTTTTATAAATTTATATAAAATATGGCGCCATGTTGGGAAAAAAGGATATTTTCAGGAGTCTCATATTGACGAACACTTGCATAATAGAGGACTGATCGCTAAATTTCTCAAGCCGCTGCTCAAAACAGTTTCACATAGTTGGAGCATGTATCCTATTGGATTACTTTTTGGTCTTGGCTTTGATACTGCCAGCCAAATTGCGCTATTAAGTTTATCTGCCATAAGTGCAACACAAAATCTACCCTCCCTTTACGTCCTGCTTCTTCCGCTTGCCTT
>CAZJRC010000018.1:0-14524 GCA_964548495.1 uncultured Gammaproteobacteria bacterium
TAAATCTAATTTCCAGATGAGAGTTTAAGGCTTGGGCTAATTTTTTGAGAAACGCAACAGATGGATTAGCTTTGCCAGATTCTAGCCTTGAAATAACTGATTGTTTTGTCCCAATCTTTTGCGCCAGTTCTTTTTGGGTCACCCCTTTTTTTGTTCTTACATCGATAACTGCCTGAATCATCGCAAATTCAGGCTGAAGCTTATCATATTCAGCCTTTATTTTGGGATTTTTAAGGGATTCTTTTAAAAAATCATTAAAATCCAAGTGTTTTCTATTATTAGGTTTGATCATATAGCATATATGCTATACCAGCTCTTTAATTCTGTCAATGGCTACTTTGAGTTCTTTAATCGGTGTTTTTTGGCTTTTTTTCTTAAAAGCATGCAATAAATAATACTCATTATTGGAAATTGTATAGAATATTCTAATTGCTACTTTACCGGATATTCTTAGTTCGTATAACTTGTCTTGTAATTTTTTGATAAAGGGAGGTTTTAAAAAGGGACCATTATTAGTAAGAAGCTTAATAGCTTGTAAAGCTTTAGCATAAGTTGCTTCATCCTGCTCTTTAATAAAATCTTCAACAGGAAATTCACCTCTGGCTGTTTGAAAAAAGAAAACTTTCCAAACCATAATCAAATCTTACCATAAATAAAACCTCCGTCCATATGCATAACTATTCCAAATGGAGGAGGGAAATTTAATAAAAATAGAAGGTGCAAACTCAAATCACGTCGAAGGTGTATGTTGGTGTATGTTACGAAGGTGTATGTTAATTGTGATAATCCGATCCAGCACCATTAATTAAAAAACCTTCTACAATAACATTGTCAGCATCAATCCTTACAGTGCCTCCATACCCTGAAGCTTGACCATTAATTATGGACTTAGCTGGTCCTCGCCCGGAGAGTTTAATTGAATTGTTAATCCGCACATTTTCGTCATAGATACCCTTATCTACGCATACGGTATCACCATCAAACGCGGCATCAACTCCTTCCTAAATTGTTGAATATTGTTTAGGGACTTTAATATCACAATCAGCTTTGGTTAGTGGTTTATACTCTCTAAGATTTGCGCCAATAACAATCTTTTTTGAGGGCTTAACAGCAGGAACAGGAGTTGAAACGAGGGGAAAAGAAAAAAAGATTAGAAAAAATATACTTAGTATGGAAAGTATTTTCATTTTCATACTTATGTTGTCAATATTGATTGTATTACTAATTATCTTAATATAGCAACAATAATCAGGTATTCTAAATAGTAAAAATAAATTGACCACCGATATTGGTAATAAAACTACAGATTTTAAGGCGCGTAGCGGAAGGAGCGGGCGATCTGGTCGAGGTCGGAATATAAATCTGTGGTGTTTGTAGAGACATCATAAATGTTATAATTTTTGTAGAAAAAATAAGTTTTAGTATCAGGGTTTGTCGAATTTGGATGTTTTATAACTGCTTTAATTCCGCTTACTCCACTAATATATACTGGCTCTTTCTGAATAATATTTATGTTGTTTCTATAGTCTAATTCTGCTAAATAACCTTCTAATGCCCCGCTGTTTGTCCCTGAACGAGAGATAGTAATTTCTTTTTTATCGTCTATCCTTCTTAAAGTGATTGTTCCAAATTTTTCTTCTACTGAGTAACTTTCAGGTATATCAATACTAATTTTTAGAAGTTTTGATGTATAGGTTTTTGTTTCATTGGGCTTAGTAGTTACAGAGCTATTATCAGTTGTTTGACTTTGTTTGCGCGGCAATTGATAGACAGCGACGACACCAATTATAATTACTATTCCCAATATCCATAAATAATTTTTATTTACTTTAGTATTCTTAGCCATATCAGTATCTATATTTCAGCATATCATTTTCTATAAAAAATACAATGATTATTTGCCTTGATCGTGAGGAACAAGTACTGTTGCTACCGCTTCTTTTATGTTTCCAGCCTTGTCTTCAGCTGTTGCTTTTATTGAATATTTTCTCCCGTCTTTGTCATTTCCATTTCTTTTCGCTTCAAGCTGAATTGTTTGGCTGAAATTGGTAATGACAGGCTCTATTGATTCATATTCGTCAATCACTTCGAATTTGGTAATTTTCATATTTTCATCTGTGCTATTGCCCGTTATTTTCACATCTCTCATTTTTCCATTAGGCGGCCAGAGCGTACTCGGCGATGCATTGATTGAAATTTCCGGCAGTGTTTTGTCTATGTCAAATTCTATTGACTGCACATCTTCAATATTACCGTCGTTATCTTCAGAATAATATTCGATTCTTTGATGACCTTCGGTTGTGAACATAAGCGGTTCAGTATACTTTTGCCAATCAGCATTGTCCAGCTTGTATGCCGTATATTTAACTCCCAATCCACCATCGTTATCTGCGGCGTTAAAAGTTAGTTGCGTATCGGATCTGAACCAGTTTGGCTGGCCTTTTTCTCCCTGTAAGCCTGATACTGTTGCTGGAGGAGTAGTGTCCAGCCTTTCTCCCATGAGCGCAAAATAGGTAAGGTGATTAACCTGCGCGCTTGCTTTTTTATTGAGGAAATCAGTAAATGAATCTTCCTTTGTCCAGTTCTCCCGATCTGTGCTTGAGTAAATAGAAAGAGAGCCTAATTTGAAGCGGGTCAAATCAGCTTGCGTGAAATCTATGGTTATGAGCATTGGCTTGGTCAGTATAGTTATTAATGAGCCCAGAGGGTCCTTCAGGATTACATCCATCACCGAACCAACCGACTCTACTGTTTCAGAGATTTTTGCTGAGGGAGCAGCCTTTATTTCAAGAGTTGATCCTTCAGGAACTGTGCCTTCAGAAAGTTCGGCTGAGTATTTGCCCGTATTGAATACACCGCCATTCGCGGGAATAGCCGCGTCAAGGCCGTCAAGCTTTTTCTTCCAAAGATAGTAGCTTTTATTTCCGGTTCTCTGAATGCCAGAGTAGGAAAATGAAAATAGCTCCCAGGGATCAGCTTCCTTAGACTGCCAGCCAAACGGATCAACCAGCCCGTCAGGAATATTATCATTAAACTCACCATCCTTGTTTTTATCTTCAATCACCATGAAATGAATATGGGCTCCGCCTACTCCTTTGGGGCTGACATTGCCAGTGAAGCCTACCTTACCGATAGCTTGTCCCGCGTTTACTCTGACAGGCTGATTAGGGACGTTTGTAATCAGACCTTCAGACTGCAGATGATAGTATCTGGTTTGAAAACCGTTCTCGTGGTCAATATATATGGCATTGCCGCAGGGGCCGCAGGTATTGCATAAGTCGCGATGCCTCCTGCCGGGGCAATGACGTTGTCCTCAAATTCTACTTTGGCGGGAGTGCCGTAATCGTAACCGTCGTGGGAGGAATATGCCTTATCAACCCTTGAAAAATCTCTATAAAGAATCACTGTATCTATAGCCTCTATCGGCTCTACTAAATTAGTGCTCAACAACGGATACTCGTGGTCAAAAAAGGAATTTATTTGTAGAGCGGATTCATTAAAGCTCATGCCTTTGCCTTCATAATCCCACGGCAGGTCGAGGAAGGGAACGGGAGGAGTTGGCGTGGGGGTTGGAGTCGGAGTCGGTGTTGGAGACGGAGTCATGGTTGGGGTTGGATTGGGGGCTGTGTAATCGAAAGCGACTTCGGCGTAATCAATCCAAAAAGAACTTTGCGTTTCAGGGGTTAAGGTAAGTAAAAATTTATTAGCATCCGCAGATGTCAAAGAGCAATTAGATATGTTTTGTTCAATATCCAGCCATTTGCTATTGCCGACATACATTCCCACCGGGTAAACAGCTTCACTGCAGATCAAATAGTTTTTCCAAATGATAATTCTAATTCTGCCTTTGTCATAATTTGTTTTGCCGATCACTCTCAAGCGCAATTTTGATATAACAGCGTCTGATGGTATATTTACTGATGCCGTGTTTGGGCTTTTGAGCGTATACCAACTATTGCCAATTCCTCCTGACATTTCCGCTAATTGACCATCCGCCTGAATACCATTTTCCGGATTAAAAGTCACACATGTGCCGTAACGGTAGAAACAAGCAGGGCTGATGACATTCCAGTCAGTCATTAAGACGTAATCTGTTGTTTCAGCTGATGCAAATTTAGGAAATATAAGAAATAATAGGAATAATAGAGATAATAGGATGAAGTTTGTAAAAAAAATAAATAATTGCTTCATTATTTTAGTTGGTGTTTTGTGTATTTGATAATTATATATCGAAGAAGAAAATTTAGCATTCGGAGTAGCCGCAGCCGTAGCATTTCTTGCAGCCTTCCTCATAAGCGAGTGTGCCTGAGCCGCATTCGGGACAGATATCAAAAAGGCTGGTGCTGATGTAGACTGGCTTCAGATTGGTTGAGGTATTGGGAAGCTGAAGCTGAGTTAGGGAAGCGCCATTGGATTGATGTCCATTGGATTGTGTTTTTGAGATATTGTCTGCTTTTAGCTGAGCTGAGGGGAGATTGTCTTCGACTTTGCCGTTAACGCGAAAATTACAGTGTTTGGCTAATACTTTGGAGATCGCGTCAGGCAGAGAGCGTACTCTATTTTCTCCGAAGCCTATGCTACGGGCGCCGCCGATACCTGCCAATTCGGATACGATTTCGCGGATTCGCTGGCGCGCCGGAACCGGGCTATGAATGCGCAGAACAAAGGAGATCATACGGCCTAGTGCGTCGGCCAGGGCCATGAGGTCTGAGCCGCTTTTGCCGTTGTTGATGAATATTTCGAAAGGTTCGTCTTTTTCGTTTTGATTTATCGTAATATACATTTTGCCGCTTGGACTGTCGCTTTTATAGGTGACGCCGGTGAGCATAAGCGGACGCGGAACTCGGGAAGTAACCGGAATAATCGGTTTTGTTTCTTTTACTACTTCTTTTTTGTCTTCTATGCGCTCCAATACGCCCTGTCGGGAACCATCGCGCATATAAGCTATGCCTTTGCAGCCCCATTCGTAGGCCAGAGTATAGAGTTTTTTAACATCTTCGACTGTATGAGTCTTGGGAGCGTTTACAGTCTTAGATATTGAAGCGTCGACATATTTCTGCACTGCGGCTTGTACCCTGACGTGCTCTTCAGGACTTAAATCATTGGCAGAGACGAAATAATCAGCCTTAGGATCATTGGGATGAGCTTTTTTCCAATCGCCGTAAAGAGAATGATATAAAAGATGCTCGCCAAGTCTGTCATGCCGGATGAATTCGAATTCATACACCGGCTCAATACCTGAGGACACGCCTGAAAGCAGACTGGTAGTGCCGGTAGGCGCGGCTTGTAAAATCATGGAATTGCGGATGCCGTGTTTGGCCAATTTTTTGCGGATTTCATCCGGCAATTGTTTGATGAAGTATCCTTGGAGATGCTTCTCTTTGTCTATGCGGGGAAAAGAGCCTTTTTCGCGGGAGATATTTACCGATTCATCATAGGCGGCGTCACGGATAGTGCGATAAATTTTGTCGACTACTTTTTCCGCCTCCTTGGAGCCGTAACGCAAATGCATTTTGATCAACGCATCTCCCAATCCCATTGTGCCGAGTCCAATCCGGCGCTCTCCCTGATGCTGCATTTGCTCTATTTCCGGATAAACATACTTATCCGCGTCAACAACATTGTCCTGAAATCTGACACCGACGCGGGCATGCTCGGCTAATTTCTCATAATCCATTTCTCCTTTTTTGTCTACATCATAACCCTTGATGAAAGCGGATAAATTTAGAGTGGCAAGATTGCAAACGCCCCAAGCTGGAAGACCTTCTTCTCCGCATGGATTTACGCAATTGATGGTATTCCAATACCAGTTATTGTACCATTTGTTGTATCTTTCCATAAAGACCAGTCCAGGCTCGGCTGATCTCCAGGCGGCTTGACAGATAAGATCCCAAAGATAGCGTGCTTTGATGGTTTTGTGAGTTATAACTTTTTTGCCAAGTCCCAGCCAATGATCGAGTATTCCATCCCATTTTTCATCATACTCAGGGTCAGAGAGATCAGGGAAGACCAAATCCCAATCAGCGTCATTTTTCACTGCTTCCATGAATTTATCGGAAGCGCAGACAGAGAGATTGGCGCCGTTGATGCGGGATAAATCCTGTTTGACGGTGATAAACTCTTCAATATCCGGATGCCAATCCCAGAGCATCAGCATGAGAGCGCCGCGCCTGGAGCCTCCTTGCTGGATAATATCGTGGGTTGCCAGGGAATACATCCCCGCCCAGTTGATAGGCCCTGAGGAAAAGCCATTTACCTTCTTGACTCTGGCACCACGGGGACGCAGGGAAGAAAGATTGACGCCAACTCCGCCGCCGCGGGCCATGATTTCAATCATATTTTTGAGATTATCCAGAATACCATTACGTGAGTCTTTTGGGGAAGGAATAACAAAACAATTATAAAATGTCACAGCATAGCCTGTGCCGGCGCCGGCCAAAACACGACCACCGGGCACAAATTTGAAGTCTTCCATGGCGGAGTAGAATTTGTCTTCCCATTTTTTGCGGAGAGCGGGTTTCTCGACTTTGGCAATAGCACGGGCCACCCTGCGCCACATTTCCTCCGGCGTCTGCTCAGTAGGAGCACCCTTTTCATCTTTAAGCGAGTAGCGGTCTAGAAATACCTGTTGTCTTATTCCATCAAGTTTCATAAATGTGTTTGGTTGTTGTTAATTTTTGAACTTCTTTTTCAAAATCTTTTACTTCCACGAAACGCCTGAACACGCTGGCGAAGCGGATATAGGCTACTTTGTCAATTTGTTTCAATTTTGAGGCAATCATTTCTCCAATTTGACTGCTTTCTATTTCGATTGAATCCAGTCCTCTTAAGTCACGCGTGATATCAATGACTATTTTTTCAATCAGTGACACAGGAATTATAGTCTTCTCGCAGGCTTTGAGCAATCCGGTTTTTAATTTATCACGGTTGAATTGTTCGCGTCTATTGTCTCTTTTGATAACAATTAAGGGGATGTTCTCTACTCTCTCGTAAGTAGTAAAGCGTTTATTGCAATCAAGACAGGATCTGCGTCTTCTTATGGTATCCAGATCTTCGCTATCTCTGGTTTCAACCACTTCTGAATTTTTGTTTCCGCAAAATGGGCAATGCATGGTAAGGTATATAGCGCATAAACAAGCATATGCTACCATATCTGTAGTGTCAACTGTGAAAATCTTATTAGATCTATATCAAATATAATCAAAAAATTTGTAAGTTTTTTGTTGTAATTTTTTTATACTTTTAAAGAGTACTAATAAACTTATTGAGCCTATTAGCAGCCGGATTCTTCAAAATATCGCTTGTTCCTTGCTCAATAACTTTTCCGTCATCAAGAAAGATGACTTTATCGCTGATTTTACTAACATAATGCAAGGCATGACTGACAAATATTATCCCTACTCCCTTGCTTGCTATTAGCTTGAGGTGACTAAGAATGAGATGCGATTGCTCAATATCTAAAGCAGAGGTTACCTCATCGAGTAAAAGATATTTTGGTTTTAATAACAACGCACGTACCAGCGCCGCTCTTTGTTTCTGACCCAGCGATACTTCGTTGGGATATCTGTCTAAAAAAGGATTCATCTGGAAAATCGCGGTCATTTCCTTAAAATGTTCTTCGTCAATATTTTTTTTCAAAGGAAGGGTGAGATTTTGCCTGATAGTTAAATGCGGCCAAATAAAAAGCTGCTGAAATACGACAGTTAAAGAGGGGTATGGGAATTTTATGGACTCAGGTTGTTTCAAGGGAAATTGATAGCTTTCTTGATCAATTTTCAACGAGCCGAAATCTGGAAAATCAAGGAGGGAGATAGCTTTTAGTAGAGAAGTTTTCCCGGCTCCACTGGGACCGATAACACACACAATCTCACCGCTCTCTAATGAGATAGAGACATTTTTTAATATCTGTTTGCCTTTTATTTCTTTGGTTATATTGATTGCCTGCAGCATATTATTTTTCAGAGAAATTTCTTGTGTATTTATTTTTCAGCCAATACGCAAGAATGTTAAGCGGCAATAAAATCGCTATGAAAAACACAGCCAGCGCCGTATAAATCTCAACAGGCTTATAGATCATTGAGTTTATCCTTTGGGCGACGCGGAAGATTTCCTCAACTGATATCAGACTGGCAAACAAAGTCATCTGCAGCATGTTTACTTGCAGAGTGAGAAACTGGGGAATGATTTGACGAAAAATAATCGGAAATTCTATTTTCAGAAAAATTTCCCTGTCTGTTAATCCGCAAACTTTTCCCGCGATCCTATACTCCTGCGGAAAATCCGCCAGCACATCTTTTACTATTTGAGCAACGGAGACAATATTTATAAGCGAAAGAGCAACCGCAGCAGTAATAAATGGCATGATGACTACCCCCAGTATTTCTTGAAGAGGATAGTGCAGCCAAAACAAAAGCACGAGGACAGGAATGCTTGCCAAAAGAAAAGATAATGCTTTTAAAGCATACCCTGCTGAATTCTTGCGACGATGCGCGAACCATCCGAATAATACTCCGAAAACCAAGCCGGATAGCCAGACAATAAGGCACAGCTCTAAAGTGACAAAAAGACCTGAGAGCAGGCCTTCTCTGTATCGAATAATAATCTCAAACATTGTCAATGGCTATTTATCGTCAGCATAAGGAATTGCTGGTCTTGGGAATTCATCTGGGGATGATTCATATTTTTGTAAAATCCTATCTATCTCTCCACTAAAGACAGCTTCATTGATAGCTGCATCAATCAGATGCTTAAATTCATCCTCCCCTCGTTTTATCGCAATACTATTCCCAAATACTCGCAATGGCTGATTCGGAGCAATTTCTCTTAGTGCGCCTGGATTATTCTTCAAAAAAAGGTGAACTGTGGATGGTTCTGCGAATGTAACATCGGCTTTACCTGAAGTAATATTGAGTAGGTTTTGCACCCAAGGGCTTAGTTGTGGCAACGATACTTTTTGTGCTTTTTCAAAATCTGCTTTTGCAATGATGTCTTCCATTGCGCCATCAATCGTGGCAATACGAACATTTGGGGAGTTTATGGCTAATATATTATTATCAAATCTGTGATCGTCTGTCCTTCCCCATGCCTTGATAAGGCTATAAAAAACTGGTGTTGAAAAGTATCCAGCCTTTGCGCGAGTCGCGCCGGGCCATATCCCACTTGCAAAAACATCGTAACGTCCGCTATCGATGCCCGTAAATATATCTGCATAACCGACCTCTTCTGTCCATTCTATTTTTAGGTCAAGTTTTTTTCCTATCAATTCGGTTATATCGTAAAATATACCTGAAAATTCTCCTGTTTCTGTATCCTTAATGAAATACGGCGGATAAATTAAATATCCAGCACGGATTTCCCCTTTTTTTAAAACTGTATCAAGAATGTGGCTTGAATCAGTTTTGGAAGGCAAAAAAATTTTAACTACAACCAATGAGGTAATAACCGTTATTAATACAGTCAATAAAATAGTTTTAAAAGTGTTGTACATGCTTTTTAGTTTAATTCTACAACTCTGTAATTGGATTAGTATTTATTATAGCATATTTATAGCTTCAAATAATTAGAGATTTTGTGCAGATGCATAAAATTAATCAGGGGGTTTGATATGATTTGGATACCGGATATATAGTGCCTGGATATTTCTCGTATTTTTTAATCAGTTTATTTATATATCCGCTGTTAATTAATTCTTCCAAGGCTGTGTTTATCATAGATTCAAAGCCGTTTTGATTTTTCGGGATAACGATTGTATTGCCGAATGTCCTGATTGGGTTATCCGGGACGATATTTTGGATTGATCCAGGATTATTGGCTAAAAATTCCTCAGCGACAATTTTTTCAACAAAAGCAACATCAGCCTTGCCTGTTCTCACGTCCAACAGAAGTTGCGATAATTGTGTGTCTTGCGGATGGGACAAAAGATTTGCGTTTGGAAAGGAAGTATTGGCAATTATTGATGACATCTCAGCGTCAATGGCTGCTATCGTAATGTCTTTATTATTGATTCTTTTTAAGTCTGTGAACCTGTCATCGTCCGGTTTGACATATATTCCAACAGTACTGTAATAAAGAGGTATGCTAAAATTAACTTTTTTTGCTTTCGTACTGCTTGGCCATATACCACCGACAACCATGTCATATCTTCTAGTTTCCAAGCCTTCAATAAAAGTCCCCCAACCTGTTTCTTCAACCCAATTAATTTTTAAATCTAAATTTTTTCCCATTTTCTCGACTGCTTCATAATAAATGCCTGAGAGCTTGCCGGTATTGGGGTCCTTTATCAAAGATGGAGGATTAATGACATATCCAACCCTTATCTCTACCTTATCAACCGCGGAGAGTACATCATTTGAGCTTGATGTTGCCTTTCCGTTGTAATAAGCAAGAATAGCAACAATTATCGCAACAATCGATAGCATAAAAGATAGTTTCGAAAAGAATGGTTTAATTTTCATGCGTAAATGGTACAGTATAATTGAATTATTGTCATTTCTGTCGACATAATATGTTATACTTGCTTAAATTAGCTTTATTTTGTATAATATATGTTGACGAAAAAATTGACAAAATCATATGAGCTATAAAAATCTTGCCAATGCGCTCTTGAACATCGGTATGACAGATAAAGAATCTTCTGTTTATCTGGCTGTTTTGGGGCAAGGCCCAACTACTGTTCTCAAAATTGCCACGGCAACCGGCATAAAAAGAACTACTGTTTATTCCATCCTTGAGTCTTTAAAGCAAAAGGGACTTATTACTATAGAATTAAAAGGCTTCAAGCAACAATACAGCGCTGAAAGCCCGGAAAAATTATCAAAGCTATTAGACACGAGGAAAAAAGTTTTTGAATCATTTATGCCTGAACTCCTGGCGCTTTACAATCTTAATCCTGGAGAAAGTTTTATAAAATTTTATGAGGGACTCGCGGGGATAAAGTCAGTGTATGAAAATTTGCTTAAAGATGTTGCCAGCGGAGATGATTATCTGGTTTTTGCTGACGATGAACAGTGGTTTAAATTAGACCGCGAATTTTTTCAAGCTTTTATTGAGAGGCGGGCTAAGTTAGATATTAAAATCCGCTCTCTACTTCAAGATTCTCCCGAGGCTCAAATGCATAAAAAGTTTGAAAGAAATTATAACGAATCTATTAAAATTCTTCCCAAAGACACGGCTATGACGACAAATTTGGTAATTATTCCCAAACGCGTGGTAATACATCAGTTGACTCCTCCGGTTAACGCGATTGTTATAGAAACAAAGAGCATTATAAAAATGCAACGGGAGTTGTTTGAAATAGCCTGGAGATCAATTTAATCCGCTTTATTTTGCGTAGCCGATGGCGCGCAGGACAGATTGTATGCTTTCCTCTGCATTAAGCGAGAATGTATTAACAACACAGTCGTAATATTTTTGGTCCCAATAAACCCAAGTGGCATCATTTTGAGCATAGAGGCGGCGCCATTTTTCAAGATTTTGGCGTTCGCGTTCGAAAATTTCATGCTTGGCGTCTTCAACTTTTTTTCCGTCGCGGTTGACTAGCCTGTCTATTCGTATATCGGTCTTGTCTTCCCCTGCTTCATCATTGCAGACTACTAATATTTTAAAGACTTTTTCAATCACCTGCGCATCGAAACCGGCCAGATGACTTTGGATAATTTGATGAGATTTTTCGGACAAGATTTTTTTTATCTTCTCTTCGTATTCAAGATCAAATTGATCTGGACGAATATTGGTGTGAATTATGTCTAGTTTATTTTCAGCGGCGAATTGTCTGAAAAGCTCTCCGCCGTTTAAAAATTCCCAAGATAGGTTTTTTGCCAAATGAATAGCCAATGTAGAAGCCCCGGAGCCGATGCGTCCGGAGACGGTAATATTTTTAATATCGGGCAGATCAATGGGATTATTCATTTCTAAATCGTAAATTTCAAATCTAAGCCTGTTTTGTCCGCCTCTAGGATGATTAAACTTGAGGTTGTGGCGGCTGCTTCACGGCTGTCACTTTTTGCCCTACCAGCAAAGCCATCTCAACCAGTCGATTGGCGTAACCGTATTCATTGTCATACCAAGCTATGACTTTGGCCATATTGCCTCCCACAACTTGTGTCAAAGAAAGATCGGCGACGCTTGAATGAGAATTGCCTATGATATCACTTGAAACAAGAGGGTCTTCGGTTACAGTAAATATGCCTTTATAGGCGGGATTAAGAGAGGCTTTTTTTAAGACGTCATTTATTTCGTCTTTGGCGGTATTGCGCTTGAGTAGAAATGTAAAGTCGGAAAGAGATCCGACTGGGACAGGGACACGAATTGCCAGTCCAGCGAAAATGCCAGTTAGCGCAGGGACTGCTTCCGCGGCCGCGATAGTCGCGCCTGTTGAGGTAGGAATAATATTGAGCCCGGCGCTGCGCGCACGACGATAGTCCTTGTGTCCGCCATCAAGTAAGCGTTGATCTGAGGTAAAACCGTGAATGGTGGTCATCATAGCTTTTTCGATACCGAAAGCTTCTTGTATTATTTTAGCGACCGGGGCAACACAGTTGGTTGTGCAGGAAGCATTGTTAATAATTTTCTCTCCAGCATATTTATCATCATTAACAGAGATGACAAAAGTTGGTACGCCACCGCCTTTGGCGGGGGCTGAGAGAATAACTGATTTCGCTCCGGCAGAGACGTGCGTTTGAAGCTTTTCTGCTTTGGTAAACGCGCCGGTTGACTCTAAAACAACGTCAACATCTAAATCTTTCCACGGAAGGAGAGAAGGGTCTTTTTGGGAAAAAATTGGAATTTCTTTGCCTGAAACAGTTAAGTAGCCAATCAAATCCGGCTTGGCTTGATCTGTATTGGCTCTAACTGAAATCTCTTGCGGAAGCAGTCCATAGACGCTGTCATATTTCAGAAGATACATCCAGCCCTTAATGTCTGTTGAGGAGCCGGCATTAATAGCAATAACATCTATTTCGTCGCTGTGCCATTGGATAATTACCCTATGGGCAACTCTGCCGATTCTACCATAGCCATTGATTGCTAGACGTATCATAAATTAAAGTATATACAGGATTTTTTTTGCTTGCAAGGGGAAAAATTGTTAGATTTTTAACGCTTTATTCAGCGGATAATATTTGAGCTTGAGCGCTTGGGCAACCGGTTCATATGTGCATTTGCCATTGAGGGTATTCACTCCTTTTGCCAGGGATGGATCGTCAGCTATTGCTTTTTCCACACCTTTATTGGCAAGGTCAAGAGCGTATTTCAAAGTCGCATTGGTTAGAGCCAAAGTCGAGGTATGAGGCACTGCTCCGGGCATATTGGTAACGCAGTAATGTATTACTCCGTCAACTTCATAAACAGGGTCATTGTGGCTGGTTGGGCGTGAGGTTTCTGTACTTCCTCCCTGGTCTATAGAAACATCGACGATGACTGATCCTTTTTTCATCTTTTTTAATGTCTTACGAGTTATAAGTTTGGGCGCTTTGGCTCCGGTTATAAGTATGCCGAGGACAATTAAATCCGCATCCGCGCTGGCGTTTTCTATAGCTAAAGAGTGGGAAAATAGCGTATTAACTCTTCCCATGAATATATCATCCAGATAACGAAGGCTGGTTAAATTTCTACCAAATATGGTTACGTTTGCTCCTAATCCTACAGCCATTTTAGCGGCGTTAATACCCACAGCGCCGGTTCCCAGGACGACAACATTGGCCGGAGCAACTCCGGGCACACCGCCCAGCAACTTCCCTACTCCGCCATTAGTTTTTTGCAAAAACCAGGCGCCTACTTGCACTGCCATGCGTCCGGCTACTTCGCTCATGGGGATAAGGAGAGGAAGCGAACCATCTGATAATTCAACTGTTTCGTAGGCAATTCCGGTGACTTGTCTTTCAAGAAGCATTTTTGTAGCCTCAGCCTCCGCAGCAAGATGAAGATAAGTATAAAGAATGAGTCCGGGACGAAAAAATTTAAACTCTGACTTCTGAGGCTCCTTAACCTTGATGATCATTTCGGCTTTTTTATAAGTTTCCTGAGCGGAAGACATAATTTTAGCGCCTATTTTTTGGTAATCTTCATCTGTAAATCCACTATTCACTCCCGCATCTTTCTCTACGATTACTTTATGACCATTCTTGATAAGTACATCCGCGCCAAAGGGAGTTAATCCAACGCGGCCCTCTCCAATCTTGATCTCTTTTACGGTAGCGATAATCATAAAGATAATTATAACGAAAAAAACTGCAATATCAACTATTGTTTTATGTTAAATAGTCTTTTAGCTTGTTGCCGCGAGAGGGGTGGCGAAGCTTGCGAAGCGCCTTGGCTTCGATTTGGCGGATGCGCTCGCGGGTAACCTTGAATTCTCTGCCTACTTCCTCCAAGGTACGTGATCTGCCATCATCAAGACCAAAACGGAGTTCCAGTACTTTTTTTTCTCTTTCGGTTAAGGTCAAGAGCACTTGATTCACTTGTTCTTTTAATAACTCGCGTGAGGCTGAGTCAAAAAGAGTAGGAGCTGAGGAATCGTGAATAAAAT
>CAZJRC010000019.1:0-14022 GCA_964548495.1 uncultured Gammaproteobacteria bacterium
AAGCAGTTTGACGCGCCCAAGGCGCATGGGGGGTTGCACGGGCGGCATGCGCGGCATGGTCACGCTGATTATCTCAAGCACAAGGACAGCGCGCTCGCGCTCGTGCAACAAAAAGCAGAATATTTTGCCCAACAATACAGCTGTAAGTACAACAGAATCAGTATTAAGGACCAGAAAACCTGCTGGGGCAGCTGCTCGCAAAAAGCTAATCTCAACTTTAACTACAAAATCATCTTCCTTCCTGAAAACATTCAAAACTACATAGTAGTACACGAACTATGCCACTTAAAAGAGCTTAACCACTCAAAAAAGTTTTGGGCGCTAGTAGCTCATTCAATCCCAAAAAAGTAACTATAGACTCTATCAATATATATAAATCCTACTTAGTCAAAAATCATCTCTCAAACTCCTCAATTGAGCGCTATCTATCATCGCTAAAAAGTTTCTTTTATTTCTTAAAATCGAAAAATTTGATAATAGAAAACCCGTTTGATCAGGAAATCCAAACCGCTAAACTGACTATTGACCCTCTATTGATAAATAATTTTAGACTCTATTTACTAGGCAATAAACTTTCAAAAACTACAATAAAAAACTATATCGTTGATGTAAGGCAATTTCTTGATTGGCTTCAAAAAGTAGCTCCTAAAAACACATCATTTACGCACAAAATTGCCATACTTAATAACATAGATTCCTTTGTGATAGAAGAATATAAAAATAGGCTAAGCTTCGATGCTCATATGTCTTCGGCCTCAATAAATCGCAAATTATCTTCCCTTCGTAATTATATTTCCTGGCTGGGCAATAAAAATATAAAAATTAGTAAAATTCCTAATAAGAATCCTGGCTTTATGATTTTAAACAAAATACAAAGCCAAAATAATCAAAAAATATACGATAATAATGTTACTACTCCAAAAAATTATCCTGTAATAAATAATATCTTTTTAAAATCCTGGAATATAATCAGCGATTTAATTATTGTCGCCCCAACAGTTAATTTAATTCAAAAATTTCAAAATCTAATATGGGCTATCAAAGGAAAAAATATCTTTGATGATAAAAAATTAAAAATATATAATAATACCTCTAATATACAAATTAATATAGCAAAAAGTATCAAAAAAAACGCTATTCATAATATTCCCAAATCCGCTTATGCTCCGCTTAGTATCTCTATTAAAGAATTGCCTGTTTATAAAAAAATTTATTTTCACCTGAGGCATACACGACCTAAATGGTACAAAATATATCATAAATATCCTATTTCTACTTATCTTCATTTAGGTATTCTTATCATTTCCACAACCCTTTTTGGATACTTAATTTATAATTCTTTATATGGTGATCTTGAAAAGCATAATCTTGTCATCGCGAGTCCCGCGCCAATACCCAAAAGTCTTGCCATTCGAGGGATAATAACTGATGCGGCCAATAATCCTATCACCTCTGCCACTCCATTAAGGTTTGCTATTTATAACGATCAATACTCTTCGGGCTCGGCATTACTCTGGCAAGAAGTACAATCCATCACTCCTGAACAGGATGGTAAATTTAGCGCTATAATAGGCAGGAACAATGATCTTACTGCTTCAATCTTCGCTGAAAATCCTAACCTCTTCCTTGGTCTCACAGTGGCAACAGACCATGAATTAAAGCCGAGACAGCAACTTGCTGCAATATCCTACTCAAGTAACGCTCAAAAACTACAGGGATTATTGCCAATTACCCAAAACGGTTCAGGAACCAACAATGTCGTACTTGCTTTGGACTCAGTTGGAAATTTAACCATAGGAGGAAATGCTAATCCAACATTTGAAGCAAGCGGAGGCAAGTTTACTATTTCCGGTAAAACACTCGCGCTTTTCTCAGCTGCCGGATCAGATACCAACATAGAAATAGCTCCTGACGGAAAGGGCATAATTGACTTACAAAAAGCATTACAAAATACAACAAACAATAACAATATCGAATCGTCCCAAGGCGCGGTTGAAATTGATGACTTATTAGCCATCCTTGCGACTTCAAGTGGGCAATCAGCCCTTACAATCAATCAAAATTCCACAGGTCCAATCATTAGCGCCTCGTCTAGTGGTACTGCTAAATTTACCCTCGAAAACGATGGCTCAGGCACATTTGCTGGCAATTTATTTGTTAACGGAGATAACCTGACCTCTGCTAACACCTCTTTCAATCTCTTAAACACCAACACTATCAATCTCAACATCGCTGGCTCTGCTACTTCTATTTCCCTGGGAGCGAATACCGGATCAACAAATATTAACAATACTCTTTTTGCTAATGGCGGGATAACTGTGCCTGCGAATCGCTCTTTAATTGTGTCAGGCAATATAGCCTCCAGCCTAATACCTTTTATAAATCAAACCTATGATCTCGGCTCAAAAACCAGTTATTGGGAAAATGCCTATATTAACAATTTATACACTAGTCCTACAGCCACGGTTAGCGGTTTCTGGCAAAAAAATAATGGGGCAATCTCTCCATTAAATATATCCGATGATCTGCTAATAGGCCAAGCAGACAGCACTGGTGCTAAATTTCAAATATTTGGCTCTGGCCCCCATGCGGGAACAGCCTCAACCTCAGGCCACTTAACTTTCACTAAAAACTCTCAAATCAATCTCATAAACAACTCTGATTTAGGAATTTTTAACTCACTAGTTGGCGATTCAGGTATCAATACTGCTAATCCCAGCCTCTACATAGCCTCAAACGGCAATATAGGTATAGCTACCAAAAATCCATCTAGCAAATTAGACATAAACGGAGACATTCAAGCACAAAATCTCAAAATATCAGCTGTCAATGTCAATAGCACTTCCTCATCCACGGACTTATTCACAGCCTCATCCTCCGGTGTTTTCAAATTTGTCATAGCCTCAAATGGCAACGTCGGCATATTGGACGCAAGTCCATCAAATACCCTTAAAGTCGTAGGCTCTATTTGCGTAAGCGCGAGTACTGGATCTTGTACTGGAAATGTATCTGGAACCATCTATGCTGCCAACACGACTGTTCAAATGGCTGATGTGGCAGAAAACTATATTTCCTCAGAAAATCTGGAACCCGGAGATATTATCATGTCCGAAGGTAAAGATAACAATATGGCAATTAGCAAAACTATCACAGCCTATCAATCAGAAACAATTGGCGTTGTCTCAACCAGACCCGGAATAACACTCAACTCTGAAGCCGCCACAGATAACGCGCATCCCTTTAAGTACCCTGTTGCCCTCTCTGGCAGAGTGCCTGTCAAAGTATCCTCAATAAACGGAGAAATAAAAATTGGTGATTACATAACCAGCTCATCTATTCATGGCGTTGGGATGAAAGCCGCTAACGCGGGAACAGTTATTGGAAAAGCGCTTGAGAACTACACCAACTCTAATTCTAATCAAGTTGGTAAAATTATGGTATTCATAAACCTATCATACTTTAATCCTTCTACAGGCTATACAAAAGAGTATAATTTCACTAATAATAATGATTCTGGTATTGATTCGATAAAACAACTGTCTAAAGCTGTAATTGAAGATATAACATTAGGAGTCTTACAGGCCAATAAAATAGCTGCTCTTTATTTAGAAAATACAAGCAAAAACATTTATCTTACTGACTCCATCAAGAACTATATCGCGCAACAAATAGAAAACGAAGTAAATAACATAAAACTTAACTTAACAGCTGAAAACCAACAACTAATAAGTCCCCTATCTTCAAATTCAGCTCATACAATAACCCCTGAGTTCAATACAGACATAACCAAGATCGACGCTACTCTTACTCTTAGCTCCTCTGATTCTGCGCTGCCCCGCTCAGCAGTGGCCTTTCAGACAGCTTCAGAGTCAGCCCAAATTAACGCCTCTCTATCTGCAAATCTCCAAAGTCAAATCGCTTCAGGTTCTGCGCAGCAGGATATAGATTTGTACCCTGCTTTACAAATTGCCTCTGATTCAGCAGATGCTAATTCCGCGCCCATAGCAAATCTAGACAATCTAATTGCCACGAATTCAGCGCAAAATGCAAGTCCTTCATCTCAAATTAATGATGCGGAATTTATTGAACTGATAAACAATAACCCGCGAATAACAAATAGCTACGCTGACCTTTCTTCGCTCTCAGGACAACTCGCCTATACTCCCAATCTAAATACCCTATCTGATCTCCCGCAAAATCAATTACTTCTGGATGATTTGAACATAGTAAACCAACTCAATATTGGCGGAAGTATGATTCTGGAAAATAACGCCATAAATACACTTGGCAATGCCCTGGAGCTTCAGCCGCTAAGACAAGGAGATCTCTCTATCATGGGAAATCTGGTCGCCATTGATACCCATGGCAATCTCAAAGTCAGTGGCAATGCTCTCTTCGCGAAAGACGTAGCCATTCAAGGCAAATTAACAGCAAACATAATTGCTCCTGTGCCTAATTCTGATCTTATTATCCAATTAGACAATAATCAAAAAGATTCTGATTCAAATTCCACATCAGAATTAGTAATTCACAATGCCTCAGGCAATGACGTCTTTAGAGTGAACCAGCTTGGCGATATTGTATCTTCCGGATCAGGCACTTTATCGCGCCTTTACGCTAATGGCTTAAACATCATCCGCGGCACCCAAGCCGATGCCTCACTGGTCGAAACCATTGCCTCCTCATCCGCGGGCACTGCGGTCATAACTGCTTACGAAACCGAAAGAACAATTATCAATCCCTTTGTCAAGACTGACTCGCTTATATATTTGACAGCCGCGTCCGACACTCAGGGACTCACTCCATATATAGCCCGCCAAACAGCAGAAAACTTAACAACCAATACAAAAGCATCATTCACTATAGCAATACCTTATTCTATATCCAAAGACATCAAACTAAACTGGTGGATTATTAACTGAGATACCTTGATTTATTTTCAATAATATCTCATCCTGAGTGGAGCTTTGCTCCCGAAGGATCTCTTTCAATGTAATTAAAACGCAAGCAGGAATCTTTTCAATCTATCCCCAAATAAACATTTACCCTATTGTCCTTCACCCGCACTATGCCCTGTCCGATTTTCATCTCACTGCGGGTTCCATCTAATCTGTGTATCAAACAATATTTATCTATAATAGATATGAAATTAGCGTGGGTATACAATACATCAAAAATTCCTCTTTCATTGGTAGATGTAAAAGCTCTTATCTCTCCCTCAAAAAGCACCTTCTCCCGCTTTCGTATTACTAACATTATTTTCTGATTTACCGAATCACTCATATAATAAAATAAATATATTCCAAGACTTATCCAAGCGCCTCCTTCGCGCTGCCAATATAAAGAAACTTATCTTCTGTTAAGTTATCATATTCACCAGCAATAATATTTCCTACATCCTGAATAACCGTCGGGAGCGGAACATATGCCCCCTTCCTGCCTGTCTGCCTCTCTATAACAAAAAAGCTTTGTGTCATGTAATTACGAAGCAGCTTATATCTATGAAATTCAATTCTGTCCTGATTTGAAAGCTCTGACTCGCCGACAAGCGACACTAGCCTTTCAAGCGACACAGCCCTTTTAACAAGTTTCTGCGCCATTATAAGAGTATTGAAATGCAGCTCCCCGGCAACATCTGTATTCAAGACAGATGAAGTTGACGACATCATATCAATCGCGGGCAGCAGTCCTTGCTGATATCCGCTCCTGGACATAAACACCGAAGAATCAAGATACGGCAAAACTGCCTGAATAGCTTGATCCAGAAAATCATCATTAGGTACATAGATTGCTTCAATAGTGCTGATATTATTGTTTTTAGTTGAAGATAGCCTCTCATGAAAAGCCGCCATCTCCGAACCCAATGTTGCCTGATAACCATCCTCTGAAGGAATAGTGTTCATCAGGATAGACAATTCGTTTCCAGCTTGAGCAAAGCGGAAAATATTATCTATAAAAAATAAGACATCTTTACCTAATTCATCGCGGAAATGCTCTGCTACTGTCACCGCGCCGTATGCTGTCAATAAACGAATTGCCGGACTCTCGCTCATAGGACCAAAGATCAACGACACGTCTTTCAATACTCCCCCTTCCTTTAAGGCTTCATGAAGCTCTTGGCCTTCACGGATACGCTCCCCAATCCCTGCGAATACAGAAACGCTGTCATTCTTAGAAAGTTTCACTACATTATTAATAATCTCGGTCAATAAAACTGTCTTCCCGACTCCGGCTCCTCCGAAAAGCCCAAGCTTTCCTCCCTTAATAAGCGGACTGAAGAAATCAATCGCTTTAATGCCTGTCTCAAATATCTGCTGACTGGTAGTAATATTGGCAAATTCCGGTGCCAGTTGGTAAATCGGACGTTCCTCAAAAGAATCAATTTCGCCCAATCCGTCCAGCGGCTCTCCATAAATATTCATCACCCGTCCCAATACTCCCTCGCCTACGGTTATATATACCGGACGCTGCGTATTAATTATCTTACTGTTGCGGTATAAATCTCTTGAAGAACTCAGTAAAAAACAGTAATAAGTATTTTCATCTTTTGAGGCATATACCTGCATCTTTATCTCTGAATCCTCCTCCAAAACTAAAATATCATACAATTTCGGATGGTCAGTCACAAAAGAAACTTCAACAATAGCCCCTTGCACGCTTTTAACTCTTCCTACTGCGCTCAGCATAATCTTCCTTCCTTATCCACCATAGCTTTAGCGGCGGTGGGTCCACATCGCCACTCTCGCGATTGAATTCAACTGCTGCTTATTTACCGTTTGATGATGTATTTGATTTTTTTTCAAATAAAGTGTTTTCAGCGCTTTCTTTATATTCTCGCTGGCTGTATCCAATGTTGCCATACGCGAGGCAAACTTGGAGAGTTGTGATTCATTCATTGTCTGATCAAAAATTGAAGCAAAAATTTCTTTCTCAAAATATTCAGTGACCTTGTCAATCGAAGGCTCAAATAGGTACCTCACTTGTATCTTATTCTCCGCTGTATCTAATTGCCGCTCTGTTATCACAAATGCTGTTGGTTTTTGCTCTAAAAGAGTCTCGTATCTTGAATGAAAAACTACAACTTTTTCATATTGAATAATATGCTCTACAATGGGCTGAAAAAGAGTGTTTTCGGTGACTGTATCAGGAATTTCAAAATACGTGAATGGACTCCCTGGCGCTTCGATCTCAAAAAATCGCTTTCCTATTTTCCCCACTATAACTACATCGCTTTTTTCTTTTAAGATAAAATCTTTAAAAAGATTAAAAATATTTTTTGTAATATCCCCATACAAATTTGCGTTTGTAGACAGGAGTACGCATACTGTTTTATCAATTTTCTTAAAAAGGTTAATAGGGGAATTTTTAATTTTTTTCTTGCCCGATAATAACATTTCAACTTCTCTCTTATAGCTTCTTTTAACTTCTTTATAAAGCTGTACAATCTCCGACAAAAAATCCCGCCGGTTTATAACCGCGCTGCGTATTTTCCTCATATTATTTACCGCGATTTCTTCATGGCCATCTATAAAATCTTGAAAAAAAACCATTGCGTTAATATCGCTGTCTATCTCCTGTTTCACGTTACTCATATTAAATAAATTACTCCGCCAGCTTGCTACAAAGTATTGTCATTCCGAGCGAAGCCGAGGAATCTCACACCACAGAATTTACATTATCATCAACCCCGTTCCGCGGGATCAATTCTGTTAAATTCCTTTGTATAATTTTACTTAAGAGTTCATTCAATGTCATAGATTCTGAAATTATGCTGTTTACGCTGTTGCGGACATTTTCGTTATCCGTATATAGCTTCAAATAGTCAAAAATTTCTTTTTTCATTGTCTCCCTTGATGCGTGTTTCCATTTATTCTGCCAAATCAAGGCGAAAATATAAGCCTGAAAATCAGCAGGCATTATCAAAGAGCTTGGTTGGGTAAAAAATTCATTTATATTATCTTCCATTTCCAATACTGCGCGCACGGCTTGAGTAACTTCTTCGCCGAAATGGGCAAAATTACGCACGCGTTGAGCATGGGCTAAAAAAGAATTAAGTTCACGATTAATATCCCGCCTCAAGGATTTCTGGGCTTGCTTCCCTACTCTGGTAACTGAAAGTGCCGTATTCACCGCGGGACGCCGTCCTGACATGAAATAATCAATATCAAAATATATATGCCCGTCAGTCATAGACATGATATTCGTCTCTATATAGCCTGAAAGATCTGCTTGCGAAGTCTCTGCCACTACAAAAGCCGTTATAGAAACAGCGCCATAAGTAGTTATGAAATTACCTGCCCGTTCTAACAACTGGGAATGGACATAAAAAATATCTGCCGGGTACGCGTTCCTTCCGGGAAAGCGGCCAAGTAGTAACGCGATTTCCCTGTAAAATTTAGCGTGTGTTACCATGTCATCAAAAACCAGAAAAACACTTTTGCCCTGATCGCGGAAATACTCAGCTATAGCCATTGCCGTGTAAGGAGTCAGATAAATAAGACTCGCCGGATCATGAGAGGAAGTTGCCACAATAATAGTATTTTTCTGAATATTATTTTTTACAAAATACTCCTCTATCCGTTTAATGTCGGCTTTCTTGCGCCCAATACCGCAATAAATACAAATTGTGCCTAGTCTTGCCTGAAACAATAATGTCTGTAAAACAAAAGAAGTTTTTCCTGTCTTTCGCTCTCCAATTATAAGCTGGCGCTGCCCGCGGCCCAATGGTATTGCCAAGTCTACAAGACTTACGCCTGTATCAAAAGACTCTTCAATCCTCTTCCTTCGGGAGATATCCCAAGGCTGATTCCTCAGAGGCACCTGCGTAGAGGTACCATGCACATACTGAGTCTGATTCAAAGGATTGCCAAAAGGATCAATGCTCAACCCTAACAGCGACTCTCCTGCGGATATGGTTAAAAACGTATCTGTGCGTGAAACCCTCATTCTCGACCTAAGCACATTTTTAGAAAAAACTATAATTTCAATAGTCTCTCCGTCGAATGACATAACCTCGCCTATGCTGTTATCCTCAAAAATCACTAACTCATGTACGCGTACCGACGGAATACCGACTGCGTATACCATAAATCCATTAATCTTCAAAACAAACCCAATTTCTTTAAATTCATTTAAATACTCACTAAAAGCCTTCATATAGTCAAATCCTCACTTGCGAAAACTTGCTCTAGCCTTTTTTTCAGCGAAAAATCATAAAATTTACCTTTATGCATTATTAAAGCGCCTCCCAAAAGATTTCTGTCCAATGTCAAGTCAATAATTATTCCCTCCTCCAGATTTGAACGCGCCCAATAAGAAATATTATTAATCATAGACTCACTCGGCTCAAACGCCAGAGTAAGCCGCAGAATTGGCAATGTGCTTATAGTCTTGTATGTCTCAGTCAGAAAAGCTTTTCGCGCGTCTCGGCCGGTTATTGAATTAACTAACATTAAGCGGCTGATCTCCTGAGCCACGCGGACACGCACATATTTGCTTAAGACATCATCAAATTTATAAACATCAGTATGATACAGGCTTTGCAAAAGCAGCTCAATTTCTTGGTCAAGATTGCCCAGATCATCTGTCGTCTTAATAAGATCAATCAAAGACTTATATTCCAACAACTTCTCATTCATATAACAGTCAAATAACTCTTAACAACAAATACGTCATTCCCGCTTTCCATTCTGTAATTTCTGCTTTCTATTCTGTCATTACCGCTTCTCTCTCCGTCATTCCCGCGAAGGCGGGAATCTACGGTAGCTAACATAATTTACATACTCAAGCTAGATATGTCATATTACACACTACTGTTAATCTCAGTCTGCATATTAGACAGGGCTTTTTGCACCAACTCTTCGTGTTCTTTGAGTGATATGGATTTGCCTAAAACTTCGCGGATCAGTACTTGTAAAACATCAAAAACTTTTTTGTCGATTTTCTTCATCTGATCTATCTTATACTCTTCAATATGCTGCTTGGACTTTTTGTACTCTTCATCCACTTTTACCTCAAGCTGTTTGCGCATAAATACCCGCTCGGCCTCAAGTATCTCTCTCAACTCTCCAATCCCGTTAATTGCCTGATTCTCTGTATTTTTGGCAATTATCTTAAATTGCTCTTCTATTTGACGCCTTACATCTCTTGTAAACTGCTCATACAGTCTGGATAATTCTTCGCTTTTAAGTGTTAAAAGTTTTTCCTGACTGCTTCTGAACTCATAAAGATCTGCATTAAATTTAGCCTTGACATCAATATTGAATGTTTCTGTCTCTTTAATAATTGATCTTGCCTTTTCCACAGCCTCATTAATTATTTTCAAACGTTTTTCGTGCGCCTCTTTCAAAATATCCGAAGCGTGGTCCCTGATTTTACTCTGCAGATATACTTTATCTTTTTCACTTTTGTCTAGTCTGATGAGTAAAAAGATATATGAAACAGCCACAGCGGCCAGAGCTAATGAGAGCACAGTCATCGGCGCGATTGCGAGCAAAAACTCAGTGGGCAGAATATTCATCATAATTTTATTATAGCACCAGCGCCAAATATGCGACAGTTATTCCAACTCCTACAATAACAAGAGATAACAAAATATGTAAAACTATACTAAATGTAATCATTTTCCCTGCTAATGGATTTCTTCCCAGTGCTTCAATGCCCAGACTTGAAATCCTCCCGAAATATCCTACCGCAACCAAAAAAGACAAAATAACCATGAATCCCGCGAATATATATCGTACTAATGCGTTAGGCGACATGTAGGGCGCGCTCAAAACAAATTTAAATGCCGTAAATAAATTACCTATCACGTTTGTAGACACATTGCCATGACCTACATTAAGCACCACAAGTATTTTCCCGGCGTTTTTTGGAGAAGGTGAATCATAATCCTCCAAAGCACTGGCAATTATGAAGCCGGTTTCTGTTGCCTTCTGCCCGACTCCGGCCATAGTCGATGAAGTAAGTAGATCGCCTTTTTTTATAGCCCCATTCATAGTTGAAACGCGCATCACTACCTTTCCTGCCGATACAACCGGATAAGAATCAGCCTGACCGTCTTCAAATGCGATTGCAGGGTTCTTCACAACCACCCCAAACATATTAGAGTCATATGGTGCCCTAGTCAAAACATATCCTTTTTTTGAAAGTGCGACTATATCGCCTTCTTGAACTTGTCCATCAGATATTTGCACATACACAGCAATTCCCGAAGACTCATTACTTTGAGCATACGACTTAGGAATAACACTCGTAAATGTTGCTAAAAATAAAACCATTATGAAATACAACAAAATTTGCCTCATAAAAAGACCTGATCTTAGGTTAATTAAAATAATAATTATTGTCAATTTATAAAAATAAAATTTTGCCTATCTTTGCCTCCTATACTACTTAAATATATAAAAATATCGCTAAATACTATTTAATAAGTCTAGCTATCAACTAGGACGACAGATTAAAAATTTTATTTGCTCATAATTTAATTATAGCTCACCGATTTAAGCTAATTACTCTTGCATGAGACCTAATTATTGTGTTTCAATAAATATATATGAATAATTCCCCATAAAAAAATCCGCCAGTTGGCGGAGGAAAAAATATATATTACCAATCTTTTTTTTAAAAACGAAGATTTGATTCGCTTGCTTACCAGGTAGGAAGTAAACGAATATTGTTCGTATGTGGATTAGTGGCAAATAATATGTATAAATATAAACAAATTTTTATATTCATAACAATCTTCTTTCTGACTGGCGCCTATATTGTGGGAACTGATCAGCTTTGTCATCCATCCTTCACGCCGAAAATAACAAGTCTTTGTCAAGCTTCCAATAACATTAAGCAAATTTTAACCATGAATCCTTCAACTATTTCAAATAGCGGCAATTATGCTTCTGTCTTAGCCGCGAGGACATCTAATCCAAATTTCAATTTCACTGTCAATGTCGAAAGCTTATTTCGTAAGAATGCGAAATTCAATAACAACGTTGATATCAAAGGCACTCTAACAGCCCCAAATCTATTTCAGGGAATTGATGCAGGAAGCGGCATAGCTCTCTCGGGAAATGATCGTCTGCCCACAATCACCAATACCGGTGTGCTCTCTATACAAGGTCAGACAGGTGGTATAGTTTTCACCGGATCAGGAATCAAAATCGAAGGTACTAAATTAACCAATACGGGAGTATTGAGTTTACAGGGTAAATCAGGAGATGTAACGCTGGACAAGGGTTCAGGAATTGGCATCAGTGGAACAACCATCAGTAATACCGGCGTATTATCTCTTCAAGGATCAACAGGCAGCCTCAATCTGACAGCCGGAACTGGTATTGGAATAAGCGGCCTTACCATATCAAGCACCCAAACCTCCAGCCATTGGACTCAGTCAGATGCTAACGGGGTTCTTTATCCCAACACTGCATCCCTTGACCTTTTGATAGGTGGCAGCAGCACATCTTCAGCCAAATTTAATTTTATCAATGTCAACTCGGGTACGCCGACTGCCTCTATATCGGCAAATTCCGGCAACAACGCGCTCTACCTGACAGGATCAGGTAACCTAGCGACCGTCAATAGACAAACCCTTACCATTGGCGGTAATACAACTGGAAATATCATTTTTGATAACTCACTCACTTTAAATAGTGGAAATAATCTCACTCTCGCTGGACTTACCAATAATGGAGGCGTCATGTATACCAACGGTTCAGGCGTTGTCACGCAGACCGCCGCGGGGACATCTCTGAATTGTCTCCTTGGTGGATCAACGCCATCCTGGGGATCATGCGGTGAAGGAAACGCGCAGTGGGATATAAGTAATGGCGCGATAAACCCATCCTTTGCGAGCACTGTTGATTTATTTTTAGGTGGCACATCTACCGCTAGCGCCAAATTCGCTGTTTTAAATATCAATTCAGGCACTCCTACAGCCTCAGTCTCAGCCGGTACTGCTGGAGGAGCCTATCTCAATGCTACAGGCACTCTGCAGACAACTGCCAATCAGACATTAACTCTGGGGGGGAATACTACTGGCAATATAACTCTCTCTCCTCTCGCGGGTAGTGGAGTAGTCTTAAATACTGGCACTCTCAATCTTTCCTCGGGCAAGACTTATCAGATTGCCGGAACAGATGTTCTCTCTGGTACAACTCTTGGCACAGGTGTCCTGACTTCTTCTCTGACCACTGTAGGAGCTCTCGCTTCAGGCTCTATTGCCTCAGGCTTTGGTACCATTTCAACCGCCAATACTATCACCGGAACGGTTCTCAATGGCACAACAGCTATCAACACAGGAGCCGGAGCAGGCACTAACAGAATTGATAGTTCAGGCAATCTGGTGAATATTGGCACAACTCAGTTGAATACCATCACCTACACCTGGCCGTCCTCTGGCCAGTCCGCGGACTATGTTCTCTCGACCAACGGTTCAGGTACTCTCTCCTGGGGAAACTTAGCAACCAATATCGGCAACTACTGGAGACAGACCTCAGGCGCTCTCTATCCTGCCAACTCTACCGTTGATCTGCTTGTGGGTGGGGTGTCATCAGCCTCGGCTGTCTTCAAAGTAAGTCCATCAGGCACCAGTCCCGCTGCCTCAGTTTCAGCTAATACTTCCTTTGCTGGACTCGTGGTCGATAACAAAGGCCTTGGCGACCTCTTCACCGCCTCATCCTCTGGATTGAATCGCTTTGTCATCACCCAGTCGGGCAACGTCGGCATCGGGACGACGAATCCAGGGGCAAAACTTGAATTTACCGGCAATGGTTTTATGAATGGCGACAACACGCTATTCGTTTTTGGTGATGGAAGTTATGGTTTGGGTTTTGGTAAAAAGGCTGCTGGTAATGGAATAATAGTATTTCCGTCAGATGGGGACTTAAATTTTGTAAAATCAGGTTCGTCAAATATACAAACCACCGCGATAGGTTCTCAAACATTGACATCAATGATGTACATTTCAAATGCAGGCAACGTCGGCATCGGCACCACATCCCCTCTCGCCACCTTAGACGTCAGGGG
>CAZJRC010000020.1:0-3279 GCA_964548495.1 uncultured Gammaproteobacteria bacterium
GGTTCTTATTGACGCGACTCCGGCAGGTAGACTTGGTACTCCAACCGACATAGCTAATGCCATCGTATTTTTAGCAAGCACGCAAGCAGCCTTCATAACCGGACAAGCCATAGCAATTGATGGCGGTTTAGACGGCGGGATTATAGGAATTGCCGGCTTAGTTCGCTCCGGCTACAAGAAAAAATCATGACTCCAGGTATCATATTAAAAGTCCCGCGCCGTGTGCGATATATAAGAACGATTTCAGAATTTATTTTGCGTCCTTTATTTCCAAGAATTTTGATTGATGAGTCGAAGGCTCTTAATAATGTCCGCTACGCGGCTTTAGATGGAAAAGGACTTGTAATTATTTTTACCCACTTTAGTCTCCGGGATGCAATGGAAGTAAACCGTTCAATAATCTTCAATGATCCGATCCTGAAGTCGCGGGAAGTTATCAATCCTTTAGCATTCCATCAATATAATTTGCCAATGCGATTAATGGGCAAGATATATCATGGGACTTTTTTTCCCATAGTTAATAATAGTACGCTTATGAAAAAAAAATATAAACATCTGCAAAAAGGCAAGGGTTTGCGGGAATTTATCGCGGCAAGCAGTGAGACCTTGAATCAGGGCGGGATAGTAACTTTAGCTGTCAACGCGATGAGAAGCGAGAGACTGGACATCGAAGACAAACAAAAACCCATTGGATACTTCATTGCCTCCCTGCAGGCTATGAAAGTCAAGGAATATGGATTTCTTCTCGTAAGTTTTGCTATAAAAAACGCCAAAAGTTACGCGAAAAAAGAAGCCGGAGGCATGAATTTCGGTAAAACATACGTCATCAATATAGTTAAATATTTTACTCTGCGTGACCTTCTCAACCAGCCTGAGGTTGATAGCAGACTTTCATCTGTCGATGCTTTTGTGAGATCGCGATTCGCGAAAGTGGTGCCAAAAGAATATCTTTAACCGTAGTAGCCCCTTGCCTCATCAGGAAGTAATACAGCCACTTTTTTCATCAAATAATCTATATGCTCCTGCTTCTTCGGATCAAGATTATTGCCCAATTCTTGACTCATGGATTCATCAGTGAAACTTTTGCCCGCTATTGCCTCAACGATTTGTGAGATTTCACCCGCGCCTTCTATTACTTCAGTCAGAGTAACCGGTATGCCATAACTGTCAGGATTGAAAATCTTATAACTATTTGCGATGCCGATTGGAAGCAATACTATTTTGCGGCCTTGATCTTGCCAGAATTTAATGCATCGCAATAGTATTCCGCCGCCTTCAACTTTTTGCATACCGTAGATATGTCCATTTTGCTTGGCTCTTCCTCCTTGCACTGTCCCTTCAGGAAAAATTGCCATACCATATTTATCTGCTGGGGCATTGATTAATTTCTCTATAGCTTCTCTGTTTGAGCCGGTCATTCCATATTTTCGCCTGTCATCCTCCCTAATTATAGGCACATATATAAATCCTATTTTGTCAAAAATAGGCTGAAATATAAGCGTATTTCCTTGAACCATAAAATTTTGATCACCGGTAGCCATTGATGCCGCTACGGGGCATAGAAAGCCCTTCAATACGTTTGCGGATACAAGCTTTCTTGTCTGTTCAATTACTATAGAGTGTATTACTCCGTCCGCGTGGCTCTGGTGATTGGAATAAATCACCGGTACATATCCGGCATTTATATACCTCGCGAACTCATCAATAGATGTTTTAAAATCATTTGAAAAGTGAAAAAACTGCTTGATCCTTCCGAAATACAGATCAGGATCTTTTTCAAGCATAGCTTTTAATTTAATCAAAATATCAATGCTTGGGGAAGTTTGATTAGAATTTAACATAAAAATTCTTACTTAGACGAACCTGTAACGAGTTTCTCATTTGAGTATAGTGCAAGGAAGGGACGAGGAGCGCAGTAAGACGTACTAAAATGTACGTTGGCTGAAACCGCAGTCCCTGACACAGCAATATGCCAAATGAGGAACTCGTATTTACAAAGGTTTTTGCGCGACTACTTCGTGCCATTGCCTTGGTAACGCGGTTACCCCTTGATTTTCCAGAACTGTAGTAAGTGCTTTACTTTTTTCAAGCAGAGTATATTTTTCCGTGTTTTCCATGTCCCGGAAAATACCATTTACGTACTCCGGATAGCGCGATATCGCTTTCAAGGCGTCAAGTGAGAGCACAACAGTTTTTACAGCTTCGTGAACAATTTTCAAACCGCTGTCAGTGATCATTTTTACATACTCTTGCGGACTGAAAACTTCCATAGCCGTGAAATTTTTATTTCTATTTTCATTGAAATAAGCAAACGCTCCAAGTTTCCAACGCCCCCATTTTAAAGCCGCGTCGCCATTGCCAATTGTTGTAAAGGAACTGTTATATGTCTGCACTCCTCCCTGCTTGAGTATTTTGGCCTGCGAAGCGAAGATTGCGGCTTTAATATCACGGCCTGGAATTTCGTGAATCGCGTCATGAATACTTACAACATCTACTCCAATAGATGGAATATGGTCTTTTAAAAGTTCTTCCAGGCGCTGCCCGTACCCTTGAAATAAAAGAAGATGTATATAGTCAATATTTTTCATCGACTCCTTAGCTTTTTTTAGAGCATAAAGATCAGGATCAATGCCGATAATAATCGCCTTTATCCCTCTTTCATGGTACAACTGCGCTGCCAGTTGCGGGACCAAACCTGTTCCTGAAGCATTGTCAACGTGAATTAGTTGTTTAATATTTTTTGGTAAGAATTGAAGAGCTGTCAATAAAAGCTCTCTATTAACCTTTCGGTATTCTTCAATTTGGGAAAATTCTACGAAATTATATGCCTCTGTTTGTTCAATACGGTTCTTATCGGGAGAATCTTTTATTGCATTATTGGGATATATTTTTATTTGCGATTTTGCCATAAACAATAGTTGTCAATATTAAGTATCATGAATGTAGTTAAGATATTACATAAGTGCGTATATTTTGTCAATGATTTTACGGCTCTTGTAATTAGGCTTAATAAGTGATAAATTACATTACAAGTATGCCAAGAAATCCTGAAGCATTAAGTATAGGCGTTGGGACGACTCAATATTCACCGGAAGGCGCTCGTATTGTCGTATCAAAGTTTGAAAATCCACTCCATACCGTAAAACGCCCAGCCAGCAATACCGCTATACATGAGGCTAAACATGCTGTTGTAGCGCTTGAAAATGGTACATCGGTACGCAAAGTAACTGTAATTCCAGGAGCAGGATACAGCGGATTAACCGAATTATCACGTCCCGA
>CAZJRC010000020.1:3358-13151 GCA_964548495.1 uncultured Gammaproteobacteria bacterium
GCGCCTCACGCCGATGGCATGAACGGAACAGGACATGACGTTTCCATTATAAGACTTATGGGGCATGATGTGAGTTCCATGTCCGCTATAGCCCGTGGAATAACAGCCAGGAAGAGATATCACATTGAGGCAGTGGCGAGGGATCTTGACGCGAGGGGTACGATAAGCGGATCCGATGTACAAAGAGTCATGGGCGAGGTTGACAAAGGTGAATCAAGTGATCAAATGCCATCAGTCACGGTGTTCATCAAAAAACCAGATGGAACAGAAAATAAAATTTCTCTCGCCTACTATTCAAATGACATAGTTATGATTCCAAACGAGTGGATTAGAATTTCAGGAAAAAAACAATAATAACTAACTTAACTTACGCAATTACTTGTCATTTCGAGCACCCTCTCTTTTGTCATTTCGAGCGTAGCGAGAAATCTAGCGAAGCGTAATAAATACGGTGATTAAGCGCCTGGATCTCTCTCTCGCTAAGCGGGATCGAGATGACATACAAAAGATGAAATACAAATACAAACATGGCGTCTTGGGCGGGACATTTGACCACCTGCACCTGGGACATCAAGATTTATTAGATATAGCCTTCAGTCAATCAGAAAAAGTAACTATCGGTTTGGGTACGGAAAAAATATATCGTGATAAGTATCTTGCCCACGTTATTGATCCTTATGAAATCCGCGAACAAGAGCTGAAAAAATATTTACGGACAAAAAAATTTCTCTCACGCGCGAAAATTATACCCTTAAATGATATCTATGGAACCACTCTGAAAATCAAAAATTTTCAAGCTATTTTTGTAACGCAAACTACGCTCCCAAATGCTCTTATTATAAATGAAAAGCGTAAGACTAATACTCTTACACCGCTGGAAATTATTACCGTTCCTTTGAGACAGGATGAGGCAGGCTTGGCTATTACTTCAGAAAGAATACGACTAGGGGAGATAGACAGAAATGGCAATATTTATATGAATATATTCAGAGATAGAAACAAATTAGCACTACCTGCCCGCTTGCGTAAGGCAATGCGGCACCCGATCGACAAAATAATCAACGACTTATTAGAGATAAAGACAAGTAAGCCTAAATGGACATTATTAATCTCTGTAGGAGATATAGTTACAAAATCTTTGAGAGAAATTAACTGCTTGCCCGATATTGAAATTATTGATTTTAGAACGCGAAGGCACGCGATAGATAAAAAATTCTTCAACTCCTTTAAAAATTCTGCCAACCGGCAGATGTATAAGAATGAGCCCGGAACAATAGAGAAAGAAGTTGTAAATGTCTATAATGAAGCGAAAAAAGCATGCCTGGATAGAAAATCAAAGCAAACTATAGTTATAGATGGCGAGGAAGATTTACTTGCTTTACCGGCGATCCTGCTTGCTCCGCTGCATTCTTTTGTTTGTTACGGATTATATGATTTAAACGCAGTTGCGCTTGTGCACGTGACAGAAGAGAATAAAAAAATTGTTTTCAATCTCTTGCAACAATTCAGCTAAAATTACAAAACATTTTTTATCCAGGGGATTCCCTCCCTTTGAGTGGAACCGGAAACTGCGATGAACTGAGCTTTTTCCTGAAATTCTGCAATATTGCTTGCCCCCGCGTAGGCCATAGCGCTGCGCAGTCCGCCCATTAATTGGTTAATTATACGCTCAACCGGTCCGCGCGGATCTATCTCAACACTTATCCCCTCAGCCGCGCGGAATTCATTCGTCACAATTCCATTGTCCTGCATATACTCTAAAGAGGCTTGACCGCGGGCTAATTTTTTTCCATTCATAGTGTATTCTCCGGGAGTTTCATCTGTGCCAGCAAGTAAGCTTCCGATCATCACAGCGCTAGCCCCGGCCGCGATAGCTTTGGCGAAATCTCCTGCCTGTTTTATTCCTCCGTCAGCAATTATAGGCAATCCTGCCCCGCCCGTTTCAAAAATCGCTGATAACTGCGGGAAGCCTGTGCCCGCGACTACACGGGTTGTGCATAGGCCGCCCGGACCTACGCCCACTTTCGCGATGTCAATATCATGCTTTTTATAAGAAAGTATCTGCGTATAGGTAACAATATTGCCTATAATTACACTCAGTTTTAATTTCTTTTTTATTTTTTGCGCCAGTTCCTGCGCTGGTATAGATCCTCCATGTGCTATGTCAACAAGGACTAATTTCGCGCCGGTTTTTTTAAAGACAACAGCTTCTTCATATCCATTTTTCAAACCAACAGCATAGATGCAGGGGATATCCTCATTGGATAAGCGTTTGCAAATTGCGCGTCTGACCTCCAAATCACCTCGTGGCAGTGAACCAAGCGCGCCAAGCTTGCCCAGTATTCTAATCATCTTCTCGCCTGATATTGTATCCATAGGCGCGGAAATAATTGGCTTAGTCAATGTATAAGGCCCAAGTTTTATAGATGTGTCGACAACGCTTCTGGAGGCAATTGAGGAAATTTGCGGGACTAAATATACATCATCGTAAGTCAAAGAACTTGCGTAGATATTTGACAGATCGGGCCAAGTTTCAGTTTTATCTAAATATTTGTAAAAAACCTTTGACATAATCTAGATCAAATCTATTTTATTATATTATTTTCTGTTAGATTGTAAAGGAGAAAAAATTTAAAAATTATATTTAAACCAATTCTGAAATTCTGGAACAGACAAATGGAATCATCATTTCATCTCTGGTTAGGCCTCCATGAAATCCTCGGAATTTATCTTTTTGATCGGGTAAGTATTTATACCAGACAGTATTGTTTTCTTTAGGAAGAATTAAAACATTTCCCAATCTATTATAAAACTGCGGATGTGGTACTTTATTACCAAAAAGTTTTAGTATAATCTCGTCAGTAATTCTGACAACTTCAGCACGCTCGCTTAGTTTTGCCTTAAGCAAAGCAATCGCCTTGTCGATCTTGTCATCTTGAATATGCAGAAAAACATCTCGGGGACTGCCAGTGGGCAGGATTGGCTTATTCGCCTTACTCCTCTCAAAATATTTTAACAGCTCAGGATACTGATTAAGATAGATCATCTCGTGCGGATTTACGTCAAGCTGTCCATGATCTGCCGTAAGCATCAGGGCAGTGTCTTCTTTTATTTCCTCAGTTATTTTGTGGATAAATTCTTTCTCAAGCAGGTATGCTAGCAAAGACATTTCTGTTTTGACTTGTTCTGAGGATTGACCGAAATAATGTTCTGCTGAATCAATGATTGGTATATATACATAAAAATAAGTTTCCCCCTTTGCAGCTTGCAGGGCGTTACGTAATAGGACTATAAGATCCGCAATAGAAAAGTAAGGGACAATTTTCGCGTCTCTGCTCAAAGCATGAGTATATGGAGTATTTATTAAAATTTGAGGAATTAAAGCAATTGAGCTGATGCCGCCTTTTTTTAATTTTTGCGCCAGCGTTGTACTTGTAAATAACATTTCCGGATAATTGGGTATATCTTTATTTAGACGATGATATTCTGTTTCAACCATTTCATAAGGCAATGGTTGTAAAATCAGGTCTAATTCTTGAAAATACAGATTCCATTCCAGAAGTCCATGCTCAATTGGCGTCAGTCCACTGCTGAGAGTCGTTATCGCCGCCGCTGTGGTTGATGGAAAGACGGTTGTTATTGGAAGAATACGCTTTTTATCATTTATTTTTTTAAAAAAAGAATATTTAACGGCCTCGTTCCACAAATTGTATCCGAATCCGTCTATTGTGAATAATACCAGCTTTGAACAGCTTTTTATATTTTTCAGCCATTCTTCAGGGAATTTATTTTGATTGGATTTTATATTAAAATGAGTCAGAATTGCTTGCGGAATATCTGCCAATGAACACCCTGTATAATCTGGAAGAATTAAATTTTTATCGTTCAGCACTTGATTATTATATCAGAAACACGAGTTCATTCTATGCCTTATAATATTCGAACGCAAATGCTCAGGAGTCGAGCTCAATTCCACTAAGTAAATTTCAGTCTGCAATTTTAGCACTTGACAATTTTAGGTGCTAATTTTACAATAAATCCATTATGGATGGAGTCGCGGACATGCTTAAGCCTGTTTCGCCTGAGGAGGCTTTGAAAAAATTTACCATTAATTTGACAGCAAGCGCGAAAGCCGGGAAGCTTGATCCGGTTATAGGTCGCGAAGTCGAGATACGGCGGGTTATGGAAATTCTCTCCAGGCGCACAAAAAATAATCCTATACTTATTGGCGATCCGGGGGTTGGAAAAACAGCAATTGTCGAGGGTCTGGCGCAAAAAATTATTGATAGATCAGTTCCTACTACACTTCGCGATAAAATCGTTTGCGTTTTAGACTTTGCTCAACTCTTGGCAGGAGCCAAATTCCGGGGAGAGTTTGAAGAGCGCCTCAAAGCAGTTATTAAAGCAATAGAAGATTCCAACGGCAAGTATATTATTTTTATTGACGAACTGCATACTTTAGTTGGAGGCGGTGCCGCGGAGGGATCCGTTGATGCTGCCAATATGCTTAAACCGTCATTAGCTCGGGGCACTTTGCGTCTGATTGGCGCGACTACTGTCATAGAGTACCGCAAATACATTGAGAAAGATCCGGCTTTAGCCCGTCGTTTTCAACCGGTTCTTATTGAAGAGCCTACCATTGAAGACACAATTTCAATCCTTCGGGGGATTAAGCAAAGATATGAAATTCATCACGGAATCCGCATCACTGACAATGCCATCATAGCTGCCGCGAAATTATCCGCGCAATACATACCCCAACGCTTCCTGCCGGATAAGGCAATTGATCTGATCGATGAAGCAGCCGCGGCTATCAAAATAGAGACTGAAAGCATGCCCGCGGAATTGGATAAGCTTAAGCGCAAAATTACCCAGATAGAAATAGAACTAGCCGCGCTTAAAAAAGAAAAAACCGAAATGTCGAAAAACCGTAAATTACAGCAGGAAAAAGAGCTTGATACTCTCAAAAAACAAGCAGCTACCATAGAAAATCGGTGGATTTCGCAGAAAGAAATAATTCAAAAAATTCAAGAAATACGCGCCCAAATTGATTCATTTCGGATTGAACTTGATCAGGCCGAACGGGATATAAATCTGCAAAAGGCAGCGGAAATTAAATACGGTAAAATTCCTGAACTTGAAAAAAAATTAAATACTTTTACTCAAAAGTTGCAAAAAATTCCTGAAGAAGAACGGGTATTAAGGGAAGAGGTTGATGATCAGGATATTGCCAGAGTTGTAGCTCGTTGGACAGGTATTCCAGTCGCCCGTATGCTCGCGAGTGAATCGGAGCGCCTGCTTAGTCTCGAGGATGAAATGAAAAAACAAGTAGTAGGTCAAGATGAGGCGGTGACAATGGTAGCCCGCAGTATCCGCCGCGCTCGCTCAGGTCTTGGAGCGCGTAATCGTCCGATTGGATCATTTCTTTTTCTTGGTCCTACAGGCGTTGGTAAAACAGAGACAGCCAAGGCGCTTGCCAGGATTTTATTCAGCGATGAACACGCGATGACCAGGATTGATATGAGCGAGTATATGGAGCCTCATTCAATAGCCCGTCTTATAGGCGCTCCTCCGGGTTATGTTGGATACGAAGAAGGCGGACAGCTTACTGAGGCAGTACGGAGAAAGCCATATTCAGTTATATTGCTTGATGAAATTGAAAAAGCTCATCCTCAAGTATTTAATTTATTCCTGCAAATATTTGACGAAGGCAGGCTCACTGATAGTAAGGGCATCACCGTTGATTTCCGCAACGCGATTATTATTATGACCAGCAATTTGGGTGGCGATATTATACGGGAGACAAAAGATAAGAAAACTATCAAGACCAAAATTTGGGAATTGCTGCATAAACATTTTAAGCCGGAATTTTTGAATCGCTTGGACGCTGTAGTTGAATTTAACTCACTTAACGCCCGCGATATTATTGAAATTTCCAAATATCAACTGGAACAAGTCCGCAATCGTTTGCGGGAAAACAATATTGATCTCAAAATTACCGATGACCTCGCGTTTTACTTTGCTGAAATAGGTTATGATCCTGTTTTTGGAGCCAGACCGCTCCGACGTGCAATTGAGGAAAAATTGATTGACGAGGTTGCGACAAGAATTATTGAGGGAAGTATTAAACCAGGCGAAGTAATCACGCCGCAAATCAAAGAAAACAAACTGACTATTTAAGTTAATTTAATATACAAGAAAACATTTATGTTAGAGCAGAAAAGTTGCAGAACATGCGGAAGTAAGCTCATTGCGCGCGAAACGCGAAAAAAGCCGTCTCAATTGAAAAAACAATATTATTACACGGCCTACTATTTTTGTCTATCTTGCCGCAAAATTTATCATGATGATAAATTCAAAGTGACGAGCGTAGTGAGTCATCCTGATCCGCCAGCTGGCGGAGAAGGATCTCCTTCCTCAACTCATCTTTTTGAAGATTTAAGAGAAGCCTTTGATATTGAAATATGGACCGACGGCGCGTGTGTTTCCAACGGTCGGCATAATGCCAAGGCTGCGTGGGCATTTGTCGCGGGAGATATAGAAAAAGCAGGTCTTGTGCCCGGGTCCAAACAAACTAATAATGTTGCTGAGGGTTTGGCAATTTTCCATGCGCTTGATTGGGCAGTCAATCATCGCCATAAAAAAATAAAATTATATACCGATAGTCAAATTTGTATTTATAATATGAATAAACCCGCGCTTCAGGTCAAACAAAATCAGGTGATATTTCAAAGAATAGAGGATCTTATTAAGCAAAATAATCTCACGGTTTATTTTAAAAAAGTGCTTGGACATTCAGGGGATGTGAATAATACCCGTGCTGATAAACTTGCCAATCAACTCGCTAGTTCATAAGTTTATTGTATAATCTCACTAGTATGGGTTTTATTCAAAAACATTCAATAGCAATCATAATTGTTTTTTTAACCGGGTTATATTTCGTAAGCCGATTATATAATATTCTTGGGCTTCCTATTTTTACTGACGAAGCAATCTACATTCGCTGGTCGCAAATCGCGCTGAACGATCCGGTATGGCGTTTTATTTCGCTAACCGACGGCAAACAACCCATGTTCATCTGGATAGCGATGCTATTTTTAAAATTCTTTGACGACCCATTACTTGCTGGCAGACTCGTATCAGTTTTTTCGGGATTATTCAGCATGATTGGAATATTTTTTCTGACAAAAGAATTGTTTGGGAATAAAAAAATAGCCCTTCTCGCTAGTTTTCTCTACATCATATTTCCTTTCGCCATGGTGTATGACCGTATAGCTCTTTATGATTCGCTCGTTGCTTGTATTTTAATCTGGACGATTTACTTTGAAATACTCCTTATTAAACATGTCAGACTGGATTTGGCGTTGATACTTGGTATGATAGTGGGTGCCGGTATGCTTACCAAGACAAGCGCTGTTTTCGCTCTTATCTTACTGCCTTTCTCCTTGATCTTATTTAACTTCAAAGTAAAAAATCTCAGGCAAAAATTATTCCATTGGACTCTCTATGCGATCATTGCCGCCGGCATAGCAAACCTAATTTATGCCGTATTACGCCTATCACAATTTTATTATATTATTGAGCAAAAAAATTATGTATTTATTTATCCGTTCTCAGAGTGGATCAAGCATCCGTTTGAATATTTTCTCAATAATCTAAGCACATTTGAAAGCTGGCTTATAGACTACGCTACTTTGCCATTTTTTATACTTGTTTTCGCTTCATTTTTAATACATCGTAAATCTAAGCGGGAAAAACTAATCATCTATTTTTGGTTTCTTATTCCTTTGTTGTCAACAGCCCTTTTTGGCAGGCTGCTTTATCCGCGATTCCTGCTCTTTATGACCATACCGCTTATTCCATTAGCCGCGTATACGCTATATTTACTAATGTTAAATTTAAGATATTTTTATGTTAAAGGCTTAATTTTTATTTTCTTCGTAGCCTTATTTTTGCTGAAAGATTATTATATAATCTCTGATTTTAAAAAAGCCTCTATTCTACAAGCCGATAAAGGACAATTTATAACCGGCTGGCCATCCGGTGTAGGAGTTGCGCGGGCTGTAAAGTTTCTGCGGGAAGAATCTAAAAACAAAAAAATATTTGTCGGAACACAGGGGACATTTGGTCTGATGCCTTACTCTCTGGAAATTTATCTTCACGAGAGTCCCAATATCAAAATCATGGGTTTCTGGCCAACAGATGTTCGCCCGCCTAAGGAAGTGATTAGCCATGCCGCGAAAACGCCGACCTATTTTGTTTTCTATCAAGCTTGCGATTTTTGCAGCAGTATAGGAATAGCGCCAGATTCCTGGTCTGTAAAAAAAATATTTCAGATAGAAAAAGAAGAAAAAGGCCAGTTTTTTACTCTCTACAAAATTGAACCATGATGAAAAAAGAATTTATCATCGCAGCAACCATCCTCATCTGTATTGTTTTATTTTTCTTCTACCCAATCTTCAAAGGATATATGCCCTTCCCAGGAGAATTACTGGTTGGGGAGTTGGCGCCATATAATTCATACTCTTATCTAGGCTATGCCCCCGGAGGAGTGCCGAATAAAGCGCAAGGAATAGACGTCATCAGGGAGCTGTATCCATGGAAGCATTTTGTAGTTGAAATGTTAAAAAAAGGACAAATTGCCTTCTGGAATCCCTATAATTTTTCAGGCAATCCGCTTATGGCGAATTTTCAGTCAGGAACATTTTATCCGCTTAATCTGATTTTTTTGACAATGCCTTTCAATGCCGCGTGGACAATTTTTATTTTTTTGATACCGTTTTTATCCGCGCTCTTTACCTACTTTTATCTTCGGGAAATCAAGATTAGTAAGCACTCCTCCATTTTCAGCGGAATTACTTTCGCGTTTTCTTCATATATGGTTGTATGGATGGAGTATGGCAATATTGGACACGCTTTCCTCTGGCTGCCCCTCGGATTATTGCTTACAGAGAAGTTGCTGCATAAATTTGAGAGAAAAATTATTATTTTTCTTGTTGCTTTATTGGTAACAGCATCTTTAGCAGGATATATACAAGGATATTTTTATCTCACAATTACCATTTTATTTTATTTTTTTTCCAGAAGTATATTAAGTAAAAAGCTTTCTCTCAAAAAAACATTTCTTTTTATAACAGCAATTCTTATACCGTTAGCTTTGATAGGATTCCAACTTCTGCCAACATTAGAACTTTTTCAACAATCCTCACGGGGTAATTATTCGCTGGAAGTCATTAAGCAATTACTTAATCCTTGGTGGTATATTATTACAGTCATCGCGCCTGTTTTTTTTGGATCCCCCGCCAGTCGCAACCACGTATTTAATGGTACATATATTGAACGGGTTTCATATTTTGGTGTTTTCCCGCTTATTCTTGCGCTTTTTGCGCTTCTAAACTTTAAAAAAAGACAAGAGACAATTATTTTTGGCTCAATATTTTTTGTAAGCTTAATTCTTAGCTATAATATTTTATTCACAAAATTCTTGTACGCTATTCCAATTCCTATTATTTCAACTACAGTACCGACACGAATACTCAGTCTTTTTGTTTTTTCTGGATCAATTTTGGCCGGACTTGGTCTGGATATTTTGCTGAAAGGAGTAAAACTTAAATTTATCTTTCCTGCTCCAACTTTAGCTATATTATTATTATGTTCTGGATGGTGGTTTGCGCTAAATAATAATATAGCGGTTAGTCAAAAAAATCTGATAATCCCGTCGCTTCTTGTTTTAATTTTTCTTCTTTCTACATTTTTTTATCTAAGGATTAAACGTTTCAAGACTATATTCATA
>CAZJRC010000021.1:0-925 GCA_964548495.1 uncultured Gammaproteobacteria bacterium
CAACTTCTATGAAAGTACTGCCTGGTTCATACATGACTGTCAACATGGCGTTGCGGATAGCGTGTTCAAAACGAGGACCGATGATGCCGGTCTTGTTGGGATCAAAAAGTTTGTACATAAGTCCGATTACCGAGTTGACAACAAAATGTTTCTGTTGTTCTGAGGCGGCGTCTAACATATTGAAGCCCATTGGGCGCTCCGTGTCGGAGGGATCGAATAAAATAACTTCTTCAGCACGATTGGGCGGAATCTGCGCCAGGACATCTTCAACTAAATCTCCGTGGGGATCAATAACAGCTATGCCCTCACCCGCGTGGATATCCTGCATGATCATGCTCTTGAGCAATTCGGTTTTGCCGGTACCCGTTTTACCGATGATATAAGTGTGCCGGCGTCTATCATCCCGTTCTATAAATACATCGTGAGTAAGTCCGCGAAAAATGCTTTTGCCAAGGAATAATCCAGATGTTGGCAGATTTGATGGAGCAGGAGCGCGTTTAGATGTCAGCCAGTGAATGCCCGGGGTCATAATAGATTTATTGGGAAAATGGAAGATAGTTGCCAACTCTTCGCTGGTATGCACTGTCGACTGATCCCAGATAGGAAAATAACGATAAATAAAATCGTTCATAAACCAACCCTTAACAAGATGCTTGTTTTTTTTGAAAGAATTTTGACCAGCGTATTGACCGAAAGCGTTGCTTATATTACTAAGATGAGCTCGCGCGGCCTGATCGCTAGGGGCACAAACTACTATCCTAATAACCGTATCAAAGCCTGATTTACCCAGAGAGCTTTCAATGCTTTCAAGTTCTTTGGCATCGGTTTTGTACTTGGCTGTTTCGGGATTGGCTTCATTTTTTTTGGTTCTGCTGATATATCCCCTGCCGGCTTTTTTCCAGGCCTCACCCGCGGGTTTAACCAA
>CAZJRC010000021.1:935-13068 GCA_964548495.1 uncultured Gammaproteobacteria bacterium
GTGATTGATGAAAGCGGATCGGTGGGCATATCTTTAAAGACTCTAATAGGAATATAGCCATTGTGTTTTTGTCTGAGCGAGGCGAAGGCTACTTTGCCATTTTCGGAGAAGATTTTGTATTCTGTTCCTATAGTGTTGCCTTCTTTTTGCTTGGCGCTTGGTTCATTAACCTGAACTATCTCTGCCTCCGGATAGGCGCCGTTGATTTGTTTTTCAATGAAATCACGGTATTTATTGGGTACCCAGACATAGAAGCGGATATCGCCAGGAAGACCGACTATTTCAAACGACAGATGCGACTGGTATTTGAAGAACTCGAGCATGCCTGATTGACGAATCGAGGCAAGACCGGAGAACATTTGTTCAGCGGCGTCTATTTTGATCTCATTTTCACGCGGTACAGTAACCTGTAAAAGAGAAGAGTTCAGAGATTCTTCTTCGCGACCCCTATTACGCAACCAAAGTACGAATAGATAGGAGAGTGCCCACAAGAGCGCTGCGATTACTATAATCACGATTAGACTTATCAAAACAGTTAAAGAAAGCGAGATTAATCTTTCCATTTTTTCTCCTTATTGAGAGGCGGTTTTTTTATGCTTAATATCATTGACCGCGTCCGGTTCGTACTTACTCCATTGATACATAATCATAGCGGCTAACCAGTGCATGGAGTCTGTGGTTGAAGTGTGCATTTCTTTTTGAAACGCTTGGGAATAAGTCATGGGGAGGCGGATCGTGCCGCTTGGCGTCGTAATAACAGGAGTTGACTCTTTTGCCAGTGTAATTCCGGTCTGATTTGCCAAGCGAGCGCTAAATGGCGCTTCTGCATCAGGGCTTTTTTGCATTACATGTTCTAATTCTTGAGGAATCTTAATTTCAGACGGGATTGAGGGCTTAATTTCAGTTTCAACAGACTCCGCTTGAACGGCATTGGATACAGACGCTTCAATCGGCTCTTGTTCTGGTTTGTAAGCTATAGTTGTAGGCATTTGCGTATTAACAGGTGCTGGCATAAGTCAATATTAGCACGAGCGGCTGTAAAAAACAATTTAATGGGTTTTGACAATTAACTTATAGTATGATAAGATGTTATGAGTATGCGGCCAGAGAGGGAATTAAATATAGAGTCTCCAATTGAAATAAAAAGTTTTTCTGATGAACAAAAAGAGGCTTTATGGAAACTTGAGTTTATAATTCTTGATTTAACAGGAGAATCAATTAAGTCCTTAAGAGATAAGGGCTTCTTGTTCTCTACAGATTGGCATAAACGCTTTACCGGCTTTGAAGCATTAGCTTCCATGCATTCGGAGGCAGCGATAAACCCAGATAAATTATTTTTGCCAAACACTACATTTAAAACACCAACGCAGCAAAAAGAAATGGTACGTAAATTTTCAAATGAACTAGGAAAAAAGGTAAGGGGTGTTAAAGCAATTATCGGATCGGTGCCTGATTACGCAGAGCTTTATTATAAATATCATGAGGCAACAAATGAGTATTTATTCGGAACAAAAGGCGACTACAGTTTCGCACTGACTCAGTCTCCAGCTCCCGGCTATCCTGATGCCTATGTTGGCAGATTAAGGGAAGACGATAGATTGGTTATAGGCCGTTGGTTTAAAGGCAGTTTACTCGCGCATGCCGCTCCTCTGGTAGTACCCGTCTAAGATATTGGGTTATGTTGTCTGAAATTCTTCGTCTTTTCGCAGAAGAGTTGAAGAAATTATTTTTCCTGTTTCATCTCGTTTCATAGGAATAACTATAGTGTCCATAGAGGAAGTTTCTAATTGATGCTGTATTGAATTAATAAATCTTACTCCACTGTCTAAAGTTTCTTCGCTTACCACTAACGCGCCTAATTTGGGATCAAGCGCTTTGGGATAGGAATCTTCTAAAGGCAATATAATAGCTCTGCGCAAGATGTATTTTTCTCTTAAATAATTACGCAAAACGCAGCGCCGCTCATCAAACGACTTAATTTTATCTTTAAAAAGCTTATTTGATCTGGCAATATATTCGTCCGAAGTTATCCCAATATACACATAATCTCCGACTGCAAAAGCTTTTTCCAATAATGCCTTGTGTCCCGAATGCAGCCGGTCAAACGTGCCTCCTGTTAAAACCTGCGCATATTTTTTGGTGTGTTCGCCGGACAAATATTCTTTAAGGCGTTGGAGCGCATCTATCCCTGCAGGAAGTATTTTTATTTCTCCACACCTGGCTTTATCAATGGCTTCCTGGGGATCAAACCAACCAAGGCCAGCTACCTCACGGGATGAAGCTCTATAAGGGGGCGTCTGATCAGCATTGTAACTCGCCATAAAAATAGTTAAATTGTGTCTTTTTCCGTTGGCATTTCTAGACGTAATATAGGTCTTAAAGGGAAAAAGCTTATTTCTGTTTTTATCCAGTCTAATACCTACTTCTTCATAAACTTCACGTATCGCAGTGTCAACAGGCGCTTCTCCCGGATCTGATTTTCCTCCGGGACATACCCAAAAATCGCCATAGCCATCTCCATTATTAAACCGTTTCATTAATAAAATTTTGTTTTCCGGATTAATAATCTCCACTACCGATGCTGCTGTGAGTTTTTCTTTAGACGGAGAATGTTCTTTATTCTCCAGCATACGTCCAAATGATGGATTTTCTTGATTTGGCATAAAAGATAATATGAGTTTAGTAGTTTACTAAATTATAGGCGCGCAGGCAAGTCCGGGTTGGAATTTAAAATTTTAACTGCCTGGTTTCCAGCCGCAGATAGGACAAGCGGTAAGTTTACAGATGACCTTGTAACAATTGAGGCATACTTGCTTATTGGCGTCACTCATAAATTCAACAACTAATTTCGCTGCTGCCGCAGTGCTGACATTTATTTAGCAATTCGTTAGTTGGACGTATATTATTCTGCTTACATGCCGGACACTTAAATGAGCGTGAGCCGAATTTATCCGATCCATAGACCATGTTTATAATTTCTCCTCCGCCTATACTTATCAGCCCGGCCCCTGTGGATCCACAACTTCCCGATACAACTGGGGGCATAAATCCATATTTATCAATAATGTGCCCAAGACGCGGAGTTGAGGAGAGAATAATATTTGGGCATTTGATTGCTGATTCATTTTTTAGTTTAAGCGCGTAATTTTCCAAGGCATAGAAGGCTTTCAGTTTATCTGATTTCAGTCCCAAGCGGCAAAGAAAAATAAAATCATCAATCATCGACTTCATTTGTTCAATAATAAGGGCGAATTTAGCCTGCTTCATGAGATCCGGAGTGAAAGAAAAATGTGTTTTGAGGACGCTGTCTATTGCTTGAGATGAAAAATCGTCCGGCACTATCTTTGGACTTCCTAAAAACTCTTCTGCTGTTGAATTATTAATATTTTCGTTTGTAAAAGCGTTAAGGCAGTTATTGTATTGATTGAGAGTTGGTTTTTCCAGCCTGATCGCAGACATCCCAAGATGTGCTTCACCCCCCGCCAGTCTGGTTACCTTGCCTATATAAATAAATCCATACTCGCCATATCCTTGTTCTTTGGGGCCGGGCGGACTTGCCCAGATAATTGTATCGCCTGTTTTAGCGAGTTTTAGTTTATCCTCAAGTAACTTCAAGCCTTTTTCTTCCGCTTCTTCTCTATGGATGGGGTCGCCATTGAGCCTTCTCTCTTTGAGCGCCCTTTGCGCAATTTTGCGCAGAGGCTGAGCGCGTTCTTTGTCTCTGAGTGTTATTTGATCTTGTCCATATTTATCGTGGCCGAAAATAAGTTCATAAGCATACTTGGGGACTTGAAAGCGATATTCGCCTAAATAGGAAATGATGTTACGACGAAGCTCTCCATCGGTGAGGAGAGATAAATATTCGAGACTGAAAGCCTTAGAGCCTGCTTTTTCTTGATTTGGATTACGCAACCAACAATAAGGGGGAATATAATCCTGTTTAGAAAATTCATGTGTTTCTACTGAGGGCATCTTTATTTTTTCCTCCATTTAGTTTCCGATTTTTTTTGTTTGTGATTCATAAAACGCGCCATAGTAAAGAAGAGATCGGAAAGACGGTTGAGGTAGATGAGAATTGAATTATCTACGTCACTTTGCTGCATCAGGCTGACGATACGACGTTCGGCGCTTCTGGCTATTGTACGACAGATATGCAAAAGAGAGCCTGCTTTGCCTCCGCCGGGTAAAATAAAATTTTTGAGGGGCGGCAGAGGCTTAGTCAAACTGTCAATCATTTTTTCAAATTCAAGCGGACGTTTATCCAAATCTTTTATCCGCAGGGCGCCGGGTGTTGATAAAGCAGATCCGATATCGAGAAGATCGTTTTGAATTTGCTCAAGGGAGAGTTTGAGCTGTTTAAATTTAACTGGGGAAAGAAAGGCGAGAACGACGCCGATGGCGCTATTTAGCTCATCAATTGTGCCATAAGTTTCCACCCGCACATCAGATTTAAATACCCTTGTTCCGCCAAAAAGCGAAGTTTTTCCTTTATCTCCAGTACGTGTGTAAATAGGCATAAAAAAATCCTTCCGGTTGCCCCAAGAAGGATAAGTAGAATAAGATTCCAGCTCGGGACAAATATGTAACTCTCTAGTTTTCTGACTTTTACAGTTGCGGCTCAGCCATGGATTTGCACCATGATTACCTAAAGAGCATGTTAAATTTAGATATTATCTTACATACTTTTTATCGTTTTGGCAAGAGTTGATTTAACTTAAGATTATCTTGAGCTGGAGATTGCCAGCTCCGTCGATGCCGATATTAACACTCTTGCCTCTTACTATTGCACCGGTTAATTTCTGCTTAGCAATGAGGTCTTCAATATTATCCTGAATATAACGCTTGAGAGGTCTGGCGCCAAACTCAGGATCAATGCCTTCGCGCGCGATTTTTTCAATTACAGCATCATCAAAGGTGATTTTTATGTCTTGCTTGTGTAAGTTTTGGGTTATTTTATTTAGAAATAACTTAACTACTTGTATAGTTTCAGATTGATCTAAGGCTTGGAAAGTAATCACCTCATCGAAGCGATTTAATAATTCAGGTTTGAAGATTTTGTGGGTCTGCAGATAATCCAATAATTTGGCATGAAATTTTTTATCCTTACCCTCCCCTTTCTTCAGCTCTTGTCTAATAAATTCCGAGCCGGCATTTGATGTGGCTATAACAATAGCATTATCGAAAGATACGGTTACGCCTTTATTGTCGGTTAGCCGGCCGTCATCAAGAACCTGCAGGAATAAATTAAGGATTTTGGGATGCGCTTTTTCAAATTCATCAAGCAATACCAGTGAGGCCGGGGCATCATGAATTTTGTCAGTCAACTCTCCTCTTTCGTCTCCTTTGCCGGGAGGAGCCCCTAAAAGACGCAGCATACCGTTCTCATCCGTATACTCACTCATATCCAGACGGATCATCTTGGCTTCGCCGCCGTAATACAAATCGCTTAAGGCTTTGGCTGTTTCTGTCTTACCTACGCCTGTCGGGCCAAGGAAGAGGAATGAGATAGGTTTTTGCAAGGTAGACATGCCGGAACGAGCCCTCCTCATCGCCTCGGCGATAGCATTTACCGCCGTATCCTGACCAATTATGCGCTGGTGGAGTTTATCTTCCAGACGCAGAAGGGTGTTGATCTCTTTTTTGTCCGGCATGGCAATTGCTACATGCATTGCTTCTTCTACGTGCTTAACGATATGCTCTTCCAATAATATTTTTCTACGGCTGTCTTCAAAATATTTCACGTCGGAAAGGGCGACTTTGTTGGCAACGCTTATAAGCAGTGAAATAGCATTGCCGGGCAAGGCTTGATCCTCAAAAAATCGCTCGGCTAGTTCAACCGCGGCGGCAATAGCGCGATAGCTAATAATGACATTGTTTTTTGTTTCTATTTCCGGCGTTTTTTTAAGAACCATCTGGATAGCTGTGGCTTCATCCGGCTCAGCAAGTTCGATTATGGTAAATACTTCTTTTAGGGGACTGCGCTGCAAATAGGCTTTGTAGTTTCCTGTAGACATGGTGGCGACAATGGGCAAGTTGCCTGATTGTAGATACGGCAAAAGGGCACCGGAAATGTCAAGATTGTAGGAGGTTGCTCCCATGAGATTTTGAAAATCCGGAATATAAAGAATAACATCTCCTGCATGAGATATCTCGGCAATAATTGACTGCAAGCGAGATTCCAATTCGCCCCGATTTTCGGTGCCGGCAATAAGCAGCCCTACCATTAATTCGAGTACGCGGCGATTATTGAGTAAGGGGATTAGTTCAGCTTCAAAGCTGTGGTAGGCAAAGGCTTTCATTAGATTTTTGCGGCCGCTTCCTATGTCGCCTACCAGCAAGACATTATTGTTCTCGGCTTTTATAAGTCCCTCGAGCAGGGTTTTGAATTCTTTTTCCCGACCGATGATTAACGGCTTATTATTCAGCGCTGAATAGGTAAAATTGAGCGTGTATTTTTTTGTTTCCGGGGTCCAGCCGGATGTTAAGAATTCGCCTAATCCCGCGCCTGTAAAACGCAGCCGGTGTTTGAGCGGTGATTCTTCATCTGCGTATTCATATCTTATCCAATGAAGAAGATTATTTAAGTCGTCGGTTTTTAATTGTTTGGCAAAAAAAAGTTTGCTTTGTGATTCGGTCAGCATCAAGTAGGCTATAAATATATCAAGCGTGGTTACAAATTTCCCCTTGAATGTTTTGGCGACCTCTAGCGCACTTGAGGATAATATTTTGGTTGTAACAGGAACTATAGGTATATCTTTGGAGCTCATACTGGCTTTTTGCATAAAAACTCTAACTTGCGGATATGCTAATAATTTCTTAATTATTGAGTATGAATCTTTATAGCTGACAAACAGAGATACGGCGGACAGAGTGAATGAACTGAACACATCCTGGCCTTTGTTTTTGCCTACCGTAAGATAGGGCATTACGCGACTTATTTTGTAGCGGAAGAATATTTCGATAATGAGCAGCAGGTTTAATAAAAATAATGATAATTTAAGAGTTTGATGGTTGGAGAGTTGATATATGATAAGCGAGATTAAAAAAAATAGACAAGCAAACGAATAGACTTAACTAATGTTTTGCCGAAAAATAAATTTAATCGCGCGTAAAATTCCATATTTTATAAAAATAAAAGCAATAATGTACTTAAGGGAAATATTAAAAAAGCAAATATCACCATAAATTCAAGGGAGATAAGAATTATAAATATGAAAAGATCCGCAGTTATAATTCCTGTTTTAACAACTATGCCCATGCCGATGGTGAATCCCACTAAGCCTTGTCTGTATTCGTTTTTTAAAGGCTTGAAATAGGTTTTTATACAGAGATCCAGAGCAATTGCCTGCATGATGTAATTATTAAGCGCGCTAAAAAATCCTGTCATCTCTAAAGGCGCGTCAATAAACCAAAATTTTAAGAATGTAAGTTGCAGACGCAAAAAATTATTCATTGAACTATATTTAGTATAAAAATTTTCGGGATAAATTACAATGGAGCGTTGCTTTGGAAATCTTCTAGAGCCTAAACAATTTTAAAATCAACTCGATAATTTTCAATATCATCTCAATAATAAGATTTAAAAGGCCTTTGTTTTTTAGATTTATTGGTACAGGCGTTTGGGTTGGCGTAGGCTGATTGTTGATATGCGTGGGAAGAGGTGAGGCAGATGGTATTTGAGTAAGTATTGTTGAAAGCGTAGGCTGTTGGGTTAATAGAATGAATGTGGGAGTAACCGGCACAGTAGGACAAGAGCCAAGACAGTAAAGTGTTGGGGTAGCGTAAATACCGGTAGGAGAAGGAATGGGGGTAGGAGAAATTGCAATCTGCGTAAGAGTCGGAAGCGGTGTGGCAGGTAATGAAAGCGCAACCGCTTTGAGGGCATTCACGCGGCCATATGTCCAGTATTGTCCAGTGCCGGAAATTTTGTCGGTAGTATCAAAAAGTCTCCGCACTACAGCCTGAGCAGAAGTACCATGCACGGATGCCCAGATCAGCGCTACGACTCCTGACGCAATCGGAGTTGACATAGAGGTGCCACTGACATAGTCATAGTCAGTTTGTGTTCCTGGTTGCTTTTGTTGTAAATTAAATGGATATGTTGGGAGTGTTGAATAAATATTCACACCAGGACTTGAAACATCAACCCATGTGCCGTAATTTGCAAAAGAAGCTTTTGTGTCAGTATTGTCAGTTGAGGCTACAGATACAACATTTTGATTGGCCGCAGGATAGTTTTTAAAAGTACCCCCTTGATTTCCGCTAGCGGCGACTGAAACCGCGCCCTTATTCCATGCATAATTTATAGCATCCTGTACTACTATTGAAAAATTAGGTCCTCCGAAGCTCATATTTATAACTTTGGCTCCATTATCGGCAGCCCAAATAATTGCTTCTGACTGCCAAGAATCCAATCCTGACCCATTATCATTTAAAGCTTTAGCGATAAGAAGCAGGCACCCTGGACAGGTACCGGCGACGCCTACGCTATTATTAGTCACAGCCGCGACAACACCAGCAGCATGCGTACCATGACCTAATCCATCTCTGATGCTATTATTATTACTAAAGTCTTTTTGAGCAATGATTTTAATGGATAGATCGGGGTGGTTGACATCTATGCCCGTATCTATAATTGCTACTTTTATACCATTGCCTTGAGTTATGTCCCAGGCAGAGGGCGCGTCAATATCAGCTTTTGCCTTGCCTTGCCAGCCTTTTATTAATTGTCCAGTATTGACAAGTCCCCATTGATGCTTGAAAGAGGGGTCATTGGGCGTATAAAAAACTTGTCTTATATAATCCGGCTCCGCAATGTCTATAAGATTGTCTTTTTCCATTTCATTTAATATGGCATCTACCTGGCCAAGCGGCACATGAATGACAAGATAGCGAATCGCGTCAATTCTTTTGATAATCGTCACGTTATATTTTTTTAAGCTTTCACTTATAGCCTCCTCTGTTACGCCTTCCTTGTACTTGATGATTATCTGATCCTCAGCACGAGAGCTTGAAGGACGCGGCAGAGCGGTCGGCTCAATAATTGGCGCGATTGGTTTTATCTCACGCGGACGCGAAAGAAAAATAACTATAAAGACAATGAAAAACAAGACTACAGCGAAAGATGCGTATTTTTGCCACTTACTAAAAGACCTATGGTTTTGAGGATTTTGCGGCAGTTCGCTATTATTCATAGACGCATTTAAGCCTGGCCCGCCATTCCATTAGTAAGGTGTTCAGCGGACTGACCAGACTGATCAGCGGGCGGATTTTGGTAAGGCGGAGGCGGTGCTTGCAGTGATTGAGGGGGTACAATATTTTCAGGCGTTTGAACTGGTATTTGTGTTTGTGAATTATTGTCTGAAATAGCAGGCTTTGATTGATTAACGGGCAGGATTTGCTGAGTAGCACCAAATGGGTAGTTTTGGCTGTCTTTTGAATTTGCCTCTTGAATTCCAGGTTGCGGCTGAGGCTCATTCGGCAAGGGATTACCGATTAAATCCAGAATCATTTTTGCTACCTCATTGTTCTGTGTTTTTTCAAGGTTTATTTGCTTTATGATTTCCTGTAACTCAAGAGGCGTTAATGCATCTGTTAAATTAAGTATGGTTGTTGCTAATTTATTGCCTTTTTGACTTGCCTCATCCACTTTGGTGTGTATTGTTGTATATAATTCCTTCTCCTCCGGAGACTGCGCAGTAATAGGATTGGCGATGAGAAGGAGCGGAGATTTTATTTTCATTATTTCGTCTTGCTTGAGCGCTTCTTGAATTGCCGCGAGGATTTCCGCAGCTAATGGGTCCCCTTGTTCTTTGGCTTGTTCTAATTGTTGTTGTAATTGTTCCAAGTCAGCATCTGATGTGATATCTGTAATTGACAATATCTTTTCTGCCAAGGGATGGTTCTGCTTACCAGCTTCATTTAGTTTGTCGAAAAGGACTCCAAACTTCTTTTTATTCTCAGGCTCTGCCAGATACAGAGGATTGCCCATTTGCTTCATGAACTTCTTGAATTTAGTAATCGGTTTGGTGTCCAATTCTTTTTCTGCTTCTCTGGCAATTTCAGTATTGATGAATGTGAGGATAGTTGTAGCAAATTCGTTTTCGTGATCCTTGCCAATATTTAACTCTTCCATTATTTTTTCCATGACTGATGGCTGTGAATCGGGTTTTAAAGATAGGATTTCGGATGCAAGGAGCTTATTGTTCTGACTTTCAATTACAACTTTATCATGTAATTCCTGGAATTTATCTCTAACTGATGCCGGCATGGCAGTTTGAGGATTGACGATTGAGAGAAGGATTTTTTTCTCTTTCTCAGCTACTTTGAAATGGTAAGCTATGTCTGCTGCCAAATCAAGTATTTCTTTAGCCAAAGAGTCGCCGGCAGTTTTGGCAGTTTCAAGGTTTTGGTGAATTGAACTAATCTCGTTGTCCTGCGTCGTCGCAGTTACCGCGAGGATCGCGGCATATACTGAATTGGAGTCGGTGTTTGCAGCAACTACTTTCTCGTGTAATTTAGTAAAAATTTCTAAGTCATTTCCAGCTGTTATGTCCTGTGGGGCGGCAATTTTCTGTAAAACTACTTTAAATTCTGCATCTGTCAACTCCGCGGTTAATCCAGCTTGACCGCCCTTAGAGAAGAAAAATTCATTGATATTGTCGTTATAATCAATAACTATAGTATCGCCTTGTACAAATTTCTTAGAAATTATAGCTAAGGCTATAGGATTTTCGATGGATGCTTGAATAAGACGGCGCAGTGGTCTAGCTCCATAAACCGGATCATATCCATCTTTGGCTAATTTATTGACTGCTTTCTCTGTTATTTGCAAAGCAAACCCTTGTTCTTTTAAGAGCCCGGCGGTCTTGGCAATGCCTAGCCGGACTATTCCTGCCATGTGCTCCGGACGAAGCGGCTTAAATATAACGACTTCATCAAAGCGATTGAGCAGTTCTGGACGCAGGAATTTAATCAGTTCCTCTTTGACAATTTTTTGCAATTCCAAAAACTGTTTATTTAATTGTTCAGAGGTGAGTTTGACGTTTTTGTCTTGTTTGCTTAGAAATTGTTGTATAATGCTGCTGCCAATATTTGAGGTACATATAACTATAGTATTTTTGAATGAAATTATATTTCCCTTATTGTCTGTCAATCTGCCATCTTCAAGGATCTGAAGCAGAATATTAAAAACATCAGGATGAGCTTTCTCTATTTCATCAAGTAAGACGATTGAGTAGGGCTTTTTGCGAACTGCCTCTGTCAACACTCCTCCTTCTTCGTAGCCTACATAGCCAGGAGGGGCACCGATTAGTTTGGCAACTTCATGCTTCTCCATAAACTCAGACATATCCATACGAGCCATAGAATCGTCGCGTCCGAATAATAATTCGGCTAGAGTCTTGGCAAGTTCTGTTTTCCCAACTCCAGTGGGGCCTAAAAACACAAATGAGGCAGTGGGACGTTGGCCTGAGGCGAGTCCGATTCTTCCACGGCGTACCGCTTCGGAAACGGCGACAACTGCTTCTTCCTGATCAATAAGCCTTTTATGGATGCGGCTTTCGAGTTTCAATAATTTCTCGCTCTCGTCCTCAGTTAATTTAGTAATTGGTATGCCTGTCCAAGCACTGACCACTTTCTCAATATCGCTTTTTTTGACAATACTATCCCCTCTGTTACCAGCACCAACCTGGAGCTTGACTTCAGCACATCCTTCGTCCAATAGATCAACAGATTTATCAGGCAGGAAGCGCTCGCCTATGTATTTTTTGGATAGTTTAACTGATTCTTTCAGCGCGTCATCGGGTATTTTGACATGATGGAAATTCTCATATTTTGAGCGCAATACTTTCATCATTTCGAAAGCGTTTTCATCGCTTGGCTCCTCCGCAGTCACAGGTTGAAATCTGCGTTCAAAGGCTTTATCTTTTTCGAAATGTTTGCGATATTCGGTTGTTGTAGTAGCTCCAATTAGTTGCATTTGGCCGCGGGCCAGATATGGCTTGATGATGTTAGCCGCGTTCATACCCTCACTATCGCCAGCGCCCATAAGCGCGTGAATTTCATCTATAAATAGAATGATGTTTCCGCTTGAACCAAGAACTTCTACAACAACTGATTTCCAAGCAAGAAG
>CAZJRC010000022.1:0-4665 GCA_964548495.1 uncultured Gammaproteobacteria bacterium
ACTGTTGCCTGAAGCTCGGGATTCATGGTAATTAAATGTTTTTTGATTTTAGAGCTTTGATAGCGGCATCCGTACCGTAATCAACAGTTCCCGTTACTTCAAATACTGCCTGAGACGGATAATTAGAAATAAGCTCTCTGTTATCGCTCACTGAAATTATCCCTTGTCCGGCGTTTTCTTTGATTTTTTCAATTGAGCTTTCTCTCACTGCCCGCAAGCCATGTTCTTCAAGATATTTTACCGATGCAAGGGGACGTCTTGAAATAAGAAGGGGTACGCGGACATTTGGTATACTTCTCAGGCTTGATATAAAACCGAATCCCATAAAACCTAATCCGACAACTATAAGCTCTATTGGTTTATTCAGATTCTTGAATTGATCGAGCGTAACATCGTACATAGCTGCATTATACTATATCTTATAGTATTAATCAAGAGGCTTATCTTTGTTTTCCTATCACCGGTTTCGTTTGGAGACTTGACAGATATTCGGATTTTAGTTCATAAATGTCCGCGAACGGATAGGAATTGACGCGCGTGTACCAGCCTTTTCGATATACCGCGGTCTTACTTATCAACTTGAAAGTAGAATCATTCATGTCATTGGTGCGCATGACTATCCAGCGCGCCCAGCGGTCGGGACTAGTGGTAGCGCTGGTCCAATACGCGCCTGTCCCTTCATGGATAAACTTGCTCATTGGCAAACCTGAGGAGAAAATTATAGCGTCATGTGAAGCAGCTGAAATTAAAACAAAACCCGGTTTGTCAGAGGCGTTTTTTGCCAGCCATCCTGCAACCTCCGACACATTTTTCTGGCTCGATCCGACCCTGGCGTCATCGATAGTAACAGCGTCCAAATTGGCAAAAGTAAAAAACAGCACAAAAACTAATAATCCAATCAACATATACTTTAGTCTTTCCGCGCGGTAAATAAGATAACCTATAAATACGGCAATTGTTGGCATCAGCACAATTCCATATCTCGCGTTAAACCAGGTATTTCCTGAAAGCCCTTGGATGAATAGGACAGATTGGCCCATATAGAGCGCCAGAATATTGAACAGGAGAGGAGCGAATAAAGCGAGGGAGGCGATTTTCATGGAAGTTTTTATTTTCTTGTCCAGCCAGAAAACCATTGCTCCGATTGCTCCAAGTATCAAAATAAAAGTGTTTGAATTATAGGCAAGAGCATAAAGATATATTTTTATTGAAAAAAGCAAATCTCCTTTGGTAGCCAATACTCCGGCGCTTGCTAACTGCTCCTGTTGAGCGTGAGCAGAATATGGACCATAAATAAAGTAAAAAGGATCTTTGAAAATCAATAAATTCCACAATATCCAAAGCATTATCCCGAAACCGGCAAGAGTCGCGAAAAATAAGACTACCCCCTCCGCGGTCTTATACCCTTTTTTTCGAAAAACTTCTATCCCGATAAGTATAGCCGCGAAAATGAACAAAAACCACCCGTCATAGCGTACAAGAGATGAAAGCATTATCCAAAAAGCAGATAATATCAAGTTATGAATTGCGCCTTTTTTAAACCAAAGCAAAAGCTGATAAATTCCTGCCGTCATTGTACCTATGAGCAATAATTCTGTCATGGCTGTTGACTGAAGATATAATACATTGATATTTGCAGCAAAAATTATAATTCCGACTAGCCGTCCCAGGATGCCAACCCCAATTTCTTTCAGAAAAAAATATATTAAGAAACCTGTCGCGACAAAGGAGATCATGGATACCAACGCTCCCGACAAACCGCTGTGCCACATGAAATCATTCCATATAGTTGGAAGCATAAGCAAATGCGGTAGAGGAAGCCAGACAGAACCGATCTGAGCCAGACCGGGCTTGAGCCCCTCAACAACCCTGCGGCCTATATCCAAATGCGACCTGGCGTCATTATACGCGAGTCCCAAACCATTATCATAATAAATTAAAAAAGAAAGTTCCGAAATAAATACTAAAAAAAATAAAATTATTACGACAATATATTTATTTAAAAACTTACGGACAAAATTAATAAATCCATTGTTTTCTGAAAAATTAATTGATAATTCCCAATTCCTAAAATTAAACATGTCTTCCTCCATTCTCGTTAAATAGATATAAATATCCCAGCATTCCGGTAAGTACGATTACCGCGGTGGATAAATACCAAAAGCTTTTTAAAGTTAGATAATTATATAGCCAGCTGTTATAAAGCAGATTTCCGGAACGATTATTATCAATAAATTTTAGATTATATTCATAAGTGTATGGAATAGCAGGCTTAAATTGTTCCGCCTCCACTTTTGGAGCGATAGAATTAGTAGTTAATGCCCCAAGCACACTTATCCCGACACTATAAGTAAATAGCAGAAAAAAAATTATAATAAATACGGGTTTTTTCGCCCATTTCAATAATAGATATCCAAGCCCCCCTGCCAATACAGCCGCGCTTGGAATAAGATAACGCGGGCCAAATGCCCAACCGCCCCATGGATCTATAAACATGGCATAAGTAACAATATTAATCAATACTACACAAGCTCCTAATCTCGCGATGGTGGATGATTTTGGATTTCTATATGCCAAAATTAATCCTAAAATACCCAAGAGTATAACAGGGCTGTAATATATCCAACTCCTTTCATTGCTAAACAAAAGAGTATAATATCCGTTTATTTGTTTCCTTGTTTGGAAAGGAACATTTATTAAATAATTTTTTTCTTCTTTATTGTCAACTTGTTTATTCGGCAGATTATTTGGATTGGATGATTGAAAGCTGAAATGTTCCGATCTTCCTATGGTCTGACCAATTATGGTATACGAGCCTGTGGTTTCAAAATTATATATTCCAAACAAAATAATAAAAGGTATTACTCCAATTAAGATTGATAGACCTGCCAGCTTTAATTTTATATTCACTTTTTCATTTATTTTTTTTACATCAATATGGGAAAATAAAACATATAAAATAATTGGGGCAGTTATTATCAGATTTGGAATATCAATTAATAAACCTGCGCCGGAATAAATCCCAAGCAAAATATTATTTATAATTGTTCTTTTTTGCAAAGCATTTAATAAAGCAAGGAGAGTAAATGTAGCACTCATGGCGTGCTGAGTAAACGTTTGGGCATAAGGCAGAGCGTTTGTCGCGAATGAAAATACAAATCCGGATAAAATGCTTGCGTATAAGTTTGCCCCAAATTTTCCCGCGAGTTTCGCGACAAGAAATAAATTTATTACAGAAAATATCAGCACCGAAAAATAAGTGAATATTTGAGGCAAGCCAAACAGATTGCCAAGTAAATAAAACGGTACGCCGATGAAGGAAACACCGGGCGTAAAAGTGGAAAAGAACTTGCCATTGTATTCAGATACGTCAGGGGAAGAAAACCTGGCTTGAGTTTCATTGAAAATAAAAGTTTTATGCTTTGCTATTGCTTCAGTAAGTGCGTAGCGCGAGGTGCTGTTTGAGGCCTCAAATGGCCCGAGGACTTGAGTATTATAATCATTTTGGAAAATAACAGTACTCCCCGCGTAGCCTTTTGTAAAGAAAAGCATATACGCTGCGGTAAGAATTAGGGTTATTAATATAAAAATATATTTAAAATTTTTCATAATTATCTCAATCGTAAATTTTTTGTTGTCATCGCGATCGGCCATTTCGCGTTTAGTTTTTTACCTACTCTAAATGCGTTAAAGCGGCAATAAGTATTTATCGCGTAGTATGAAATAGAAAGAATCGGATGCTTGACAAGCGCCTTAAAAAGAGCGCGTATATAAATGAATTTAGGAATTTTCATTTCGCTCTCAACAAGATCTTTTGAGAAATACTCTGACATCCGATTATATCCCGCGTGAAAGCGGGTATTTTGTTTTGAGACGTCTTTTAATTTTTTAGGGGATTTGAAAAAAACAATTGCTGATTTGACGTATCTATACTTCCATCCTAGAGTCAGACAATAAAAATAAGTAAAAATATCATTTGTAACCATGTCCTTAGGTATCGTCATCTGTTTAATTAACTCTTTACGATAGGCCAAAATTTGACCAATCGCGGAAAACGCGTTATTTCCGCCCCGAACTATAGAACGAAAATCTTGATATGGCTCAAACGCGCAGCGGGTCATTTTCTCCCAATAAGTCTTGCCCTGAAGCGGCATTGGGTTTCCTCCGCACATTCCTACAGATTTATTTTTAATTAACGGTTGAATTAAATCATGTATGACTAGATCATGCGCGAATATCACGTCAGCGTCAGACTGCACTAAAATATCGGTAGCTAATTCCCTATAAATTTTATTAAGCCAGGTTGATTTCCCAACTCTTTTTTTGTGATCCCAAATTTTAAGTTTTTTTGACTTGATATTTTTTGCCAATCTTACCGTATCATCAGTTGATCCATCGGAATGCACCCAAATTTCTTTCAGAATAAACCCATCTTCTTTTTGGGAAAAAACAGATCGCAAAAATTTAAGAATATTCTTCTCTTCGTTGTACGCGCTTACCGCGACTGTCACTGTCGGTATTTTATTTATTTTTTTCATATAATTTCTTTAATATAATTAACTAATTGTTTTCCTACTGCTTTTGGATTAAATTTTTCTTGATAAAGTTTGTATCCGTTTTTCGCGATTTTTGATCGAAGCTCCGGATTTTCTTTTAGTTCTAAGA
>CAZJRC010000022.1:4677-4927 GCA_964548495.1 uncultured Gammaproteobacteria bacterium
TCCGTCCGCCGGCTTTACCAGATACATATTTTCTTTATGAATAAACAAGCTTCTTGTTACGGGTGCGTCCGCTGTCAGCACCACTCTTCCAAGCGCCAATCCCTGGTAAACTTTGTTTGGAATAATCCTGTCCACGCTCGGATGTTTTTGCAGAAACCCGAGAAAAATATCCGCCGTTTGCATAATAGGCAGATGCTCGCTTTCAGGAACATCATGATAAAAAGTAATATTTTGAAGTTTTAATTCATTC
>CAZJRC010000022.1:4986-10252 GCA_964548495.1 uncultured Gammaproteobacteria bacterium
TGCCGCTTCTACAATATGCTCAACGCCATGAATAGGACTATAAAGTCCATAGTAAACAACATGCGTTTTCTTCTCTTTTGTATTTTTATACGGTGTGTATTTATAGCCGGTATCGTCCGCCCCGATTGGCAAAATACGCAGCTTATTCGCGGGAATATTGAAATCTTTTTTAAGATGCTCGTATTGGAATGGCGTATCCGCGAATACCAGATCGCAAAGTCTATAGCAAAGAGATTCCGCGAATTTAATCGCTCTGGCAAGAAACGATTTTCTATTCAAAATTCCCTGTTCATCCGCGAAGCCGTTATGTATGATGAGTAAAGGATTGAATACTAATTTCTTTCTGAAAATCTTCGCGATGGGATAGGCGAAAAAGACATCTATATGTCCCGGATAGCCAACATAGATGACATCGGTCTTGCTGAATTCCCTAAGATTTTTAATTATCTCTGTAAATATTTTATATTTTCGCGAAACGCGCTTAATTAATTGGGCAAACGACATTTCCCGCGTAGTAGTAAGTTTGGTCACTTTGATATGCGCGTTAATCTCAAGTACGTCAATATTATTCTCGGCAAACCCCTTGAGAATCATTTTGTTTGACGTGTATGTATTGTCATATGTTCCGAAATAACAAATTTTCATATTATTTGCTGAATACTCCTTTCGTGCTTTCAGAAATTTGCCACTTACTCGTCATTTTATTAACAAATAATATTGACTTGACTTTTATGTACGCGAGAATTAAGCCATACAAAATAATACTAAGCGGATATTTTAGAAAATATTGAATTATATAAGACATAGCGGCTCTTATGGGTATTTTTGTTTCTTGCGTGATGAAGCTCTTTCCAAATTCCCCGACAAGCTGTTTATAAGATTGAATAAACCGTAAGCTTTGTTTTTGATGATCTTTGAAATTACTGGGCAATCGGTAATGTATATTGGCATTTTTCGCGAAAATATACTTAAATTTATTGTGGACAGCGTAAAGATAAGCGTAAGCGTCTTCCGCTACAATATTTTTATTAAATCTGATAGATTTATACAATTTTTTTGAAAATGCTCTTGCTCTTCCATGACAGGTATAAATATTGTTGCCTTCATTGTATGATTCGAAGATATCTTTTTTCAACCGCATGCTGACTTTAAGGATGTCTTCAAATTTGCTTTTTGCCCAAAATTCTTTTACCCGCGATGAGCTGAGATCAGCGTGCTGTAACCGTATCGGTTCAATTAATTTTTCAATCATATTCTTATCGCGTATGAGTATGTCTCCGTCAAGTAGAACCAGAATATCTGAGGTTGTCTGTTTCATGATCTCATTCATAGCGTATGCTTTGCCCATCCGTTTTTTTCCGGACAGTATCAAGAGGGATTTAATCTTCACGCGGGAAAGAATAGCAAGCGTGTCGTCAGTGCTTGCGTCTGAATACACAATAATTTCACTAAGTAATGTATGCGCGAATTTCTGCTCTCCGATACTCAACAAGAGAGAACTTATATTTGCTCCCTCGTTGTATGCCGGTATTCCTATGGTTATTGTTGCTTTATTTTTCATAATTCGATACTAATATTGCTTCCTTAGACGATGCTGCCAATTCCCACATACCGTTCCTGGGCATTACTTTTTTATAAGGAAATTTACGGATATAGATATTCATGCAAATAGAGCCAAGCGTATAAAACGGACTTTTCAATAACCATTTAAGAAGTGACCGGATGAAAAGCCATCTTGGCATAAAAAATTCAGACAAGACTTCGCGTCCGAAATACTGCGCTACGTCTTCTTTGTCGCCAATGACTGATCTGACGCCCAAAACCCGCCAATCCCGAAATGTACTTACAGTTCTGAATAATACTCGCGCGTCTCTAACAAATCTAAATCCATATGGATTGCTTCGTGTTGCTTTCGCGTATATGTAGCATTGATCGGATATAGTACCATTGGGTAATCTAAGCGTTATAACGAAATTTTTGCGCATGAGCGCGACAGCCATCATAGCGTAATAATTATTTCCGTTGTTAAGTTGCATAAATGCGTCAGCAAAACTCATATAAGAAACATAGGCGAATTTACCCATTAAAGTATTTGACATTACAGGAATATGTCGCGGTCCGACAACGTTTATTTTTGGATTTTTTTGTAATACGCGTATCATTTTTTCTATCTCTTGGTCAGCCTCAAGAGCTAAGTCCGCGTCAATTGTCATGAGAAAATCACTTTTGTTCATTTGATAAATCGTATTGAGCGCGTCTGCTTTTCCAACTCGTTTTTGTCTCTCAATAAGTTTTATTTTTTTATGCTTCTTTATAAATTTTTTTACTATATTGGCTGTTTTATCTTCACATCCATCGCACACCACTATGACTGATTCAAGCTGATATGAAATCTGCCGCTGTTTGAAAATCGATTCCAGCAGATTTCCAATATTTTTTTCTTCGTTGTATGCCGGTATTCCTATGGTTATAGTTGCTTTATTTTTCATAGTTTTTAAGGTAATCCAAATATGGTCTTTGCTTTGTCTTTGAATTTTTAAACGGCGAAGATTGGATAGCGATATAGAGACATAAAAAAACATTATCAGTGATATTTTTGCTTTCGCGCAAAATATTTAAAAGCCGGCTGTCTCTCCAGGCATCCACGGATAGGCGGCAGAGTTCGTAGTGAGGAATTGTATATTTTACATATTCAAGATCCAAAATATAATAATTTTGTCCGGATATAAAAATATTATCGAAATCCAAATCTCCATGGGACAATGTCAGCTTGCTGGTTGACAGAGACTTTATCTTGGAAAAAATTCTCAAAAATGAATGGAAAATAATTTTTTTGTTTTCCTTTTCCAATATAAAAACATATAAGAAAATTAGGGGTAAGGATAATATGAGAAACAATCTATCCCTCTTCTTGATATATTTTTTATCCTCAACGCTCAATAAGGATCCAATTTTGTCAAAGAATGAAATTGCGTCATTTATCACGTCCATCTGCTTTTTTACAGGGAACTCTGACAATAATTGTCCGTCTACATATTCCAATAGAATTGAAAATGTATTTTTGGTTTTTAAATATCCTATCGGCTTTGGAATGCTAAATTTATTATCTCCGCGGATTGATTTAATTTTATTACTAATAATTTTTGCCACATTATACTCGTTTATCAAAGCATAGTATGGTAAGTCTTTTGTTTCTCCTTGCCATGTCTTAACGAAAACCTTTTTGCCTTTATTATCAATATAGGTTGCGATTCCATAAGTATTAATATTATTAGTTTTATTAATTTTTGCATGCAATTTATATTTGCCTATACTATCCGGATAATATAGTTTTTTTGTGCCATTTGCCTTTGTCAATACTTTCTTTACAGCGCAAATTGATAAGTCAATAAATGACGCGGGTTTAAGCATCTCTGTTTGTATTTTTGATATATTTGTTGTTTTCTTATTATCTCCACTCATAATATTATAGGTTACTAACTATAACACATATCTATATAAAAATCAATGCTATAAGTCTATTACATATCATAAGAATATTGACATTACCTGTCCGATAGCTGTTTGGAATCCGCCCGCGCCGGGCTTGGTTTGTTTCAACGCGTCTTCAACTACAGATAGAAATTGTCTCGCGCTTTTGTCCCAATCGAAATCCTGCGACCAAGCATACGCGTTGGCTGAAAGTGTTTTTCTGTATTTTTGATCAAGAATGAAATCAATCATGGCTGTAGCAAACGCGTCAACATTGCCAACCGGCACCAATGTACCAGTCTGTCCGTGGATGACAGAATCCCTCAAGCCGCTTACATTTGACGCGATTACCGGCGTTCCTGCCGCGTTTGCTTCGATCACGGTTATTCCCCAACCCTCAACCATAGACGGCTGTATGGCCGCCCAGCTCCTGGCTAGCAGTTTTGCTTTAGTAGAGTTATTGACTCGTCCCGTGAAAATTACGCTTTTTTTGAGATCTAACTTAAGACTCAGCTTTCGCAGGCTGTTCAGACTTGATCCCTCGCCTATCACAATAAAGACAGCCTGCGGATAGGATCTGACTACTTGCGCGAAAGCTTTAATGGCGATATCTACATTCTTATATGGCATTAATCTGCCAATATAGACAAACAAAGGGGCATCAGACTCCTCCTGTTTTTTAAACAATGAAGTATCAATACCGGGATTGACAATTGAAATATCGGATTTCCTGCTTAAACCAATTCTCAAAATATCTTTTTTGGAAGATTCAGAGACAGTGATAACTTTATTATTCCTATATATCCGCGTCATAACTTTTGCTTCAAGAAATCCTGCTATAAATGAGAGAGGGAATCTCAATTGCTGTCTGAACACCTCCTGGTGTATATGATGAATAAGAAGCAAAACCGGTTTTCTGGTATAAAGCGGGGCAAAAAATGGAATACCATTTTCCGAGTCTATAATCAAATCGAATTTATTTCTAAATTTGAATATACAGTACAAAAACGCCCAGAAATAAACAGTATAAAATCCTCCGCGCCTTACGATATTCACGCCATCAATATGTTCGTTCCTCGAATTGTTGCCGTCATTCCCGCAGAATACTGTCACACTACTTCCTCCCTTGACCCATCTTTTGGCAAGTTCGTGTAGATAACTTTCCGCCCCGCCTGCCCATTTATGCTTGGTATCACGCCAGTTGAGTATCAGAATTCTAAGCCGTCCATCTACTTTTTCGTCAGTTTTTTTGAGTCTTGAAAAAAGCCCTGCGAGGTCGGCGATATTATTTTCAAGTATTTTTACATGTCCTGAAAATAGATGCAGAATAAAAGTTAATATAAGATGCGATATCCAAATTGCGGTCATGATGAAAACGAATGAAGTTATACTTGTGTGAATTTTGGATAATGCAATAAGTTGGGCGCATGCGAGTAAAAATATTACGAATGAAAACGTGTAATACTTTTTTACTAAATAATATTCTGTAAATACACGCGAGAGCGAGAAGCACAACATAGCAAAGCTTACAGGGATGAGGTAGGGCGCGAGAGGTATGACTTTATCGCCAAAAAGAATTGGCGTTGTCAGATGTCCGAATATTCCGAAAGCAATGAATCCTACTAATGAAAGAATAAAGGTAGCGATGAAACTTAAGGAAAGAATCCTGCTGGAATCTTTTCTGGCTCCTTCATTTCTCGCGACAAGAGGTGTGATGAATGGGGAAGCGAATGATCCCAGAAAAAACACCATCTTTCCAATTAGGGAAATAAGCGCGTAAAGACCGGCGTCCGTT
>CAZJRC010000022.1:10262-12560 GCA_964548495.1 uncultured Gammaproteobacteria bacterium
GTAATGTTTTGCCAGCACCACATCAAAACTCAAAAACGCGATGGTTGAAATGCTTGTAATAAGAGCGGCAATAAAAAATTTAAAAGGGAATTTCTTAGCGCTTCGTCCATCAGCTATGCCTTGAACTTTTTTCTTGGCGTGATTATTACCTGCCAAAATAAACCCAGCTGTTAGGAAAACAATGACAATTGATAATGGAATAGCTGAAAATGTCCAATATTTCATGCCCAGATACACGAGCAGAGCGGCTATTCCAAGCTTGGCCGTGGATTCCAAAATTAATAGTAGCCCCAGAGATCCAAAACGCAGGCGCGAAGATAGAAAACCGCTGTCTACATGATAAATAAAGCTAAACAATATTACAGGCAGGAATATGATAACGGGATAAATATTTGGCAATTTGAAAAACTCGGAAATATTGGGCGATACAATTAGCCACAAGACTCCGAGTATTGCTGATATGAATATCGCTTTGCGCCTAGTGTATCTCCAGAACGCGAAAGCGGCGTCATAGCCTTGTCTTCCGATTAGATAACCCGTCTTATAATTGACTGTTTTTCCAAAAGGTCCTGAGATAATCCCGCTTAGAGACAGAAGACTTGAGAAGAAGCTCACTAACGCGAAATCCGAAAGATTTAAAACACGTCCCAAATAGGCGTTGTAAAAAAAGTTTAGGAAGTTACTGACTCCTATCGAGGCAATGAAAATTCCTCCGGTTAAATAATTTCCTGATAGCCTGAATCGCAATTTATCGCGCAGCTCTTTTGGAAAGACCAGCCCTTGAGCGCGGCCTACTTTGACCACCGCTGAGGTCACCGCGTCTTCTTTTTTCCTCATTAGGTGCAAGCCATGAACTGTTTTTTCCCAATAATGAGGCTTGAAAATTAATTGGTATAGCGCGATAAATCCTGAGATACTTATCATAAGCCAATAAAGCGGTACTAGAAATATAAATTTAATTAGATTCCACTGACCTTTCTTGGCAATCCCGATCATGTAGTAATAAAGAAATAAGAAATTGCCAAAAACCAAAGAAAAAACAGCCATGTAGAAAACGACTGATGGATAAAGCGCTTCAATCGCTGGGCCTGCATACGCGTAAAGCGCGAAATACGCGATAGTAGCCGCCCATAAAAAAGGATTAATTAAGATGAAGGCAATTTTCCCGCCAATCAGTAGATGAAAGATAAGCCCGTGTATTCCGGATTTCTCTTTTGAATCCTGCCTTGTGTGCACAAGATATGTCTGCATATAGCCCTTGATCCAGCGCGAGCGCTGACGGAACCAATTCTTCACATCACTATTTGCTTCCTCCAAAGTTGTCGAGTCAATCATCGCCGTCTTATACCCTTTCTTGAATAAGCGAACTCCCAGATCAGCATCCTCTGTGACATTGAAAGGATCCCAGCCTTCAACCGCGCGCAAACTTGCTGTTTTGAAGTGGTTGCTTGTGCCTCCCAAAGGCAAAGCGGTGTCAATGGATACAAGACCCGGAAGAGTGATATCAAACCATAATGAATATTCCGCTGTAAAAAATCGTGTCAAAAGATTTTGATGAGGATTGTAATAATTAAGTCTTGCCTGAAGACAAATTACATTTTTGTCAGCTTTGGTAAAACCAAGAAATGTCTTTTTAAGCTGTAGCGGATCTGGAATATCTTCAGCATCATAGATCACCAGATATTCACCCTTCGCGTAGGTAAGACCATAATTGCACGCCTTGGGTTTGGTTTTGGGAATAGAGTGGGGGACTATTAATATCCGCGCGTATACCGGCAACTCCATTTTTGAGACAGCATCAATTGTGTTTTTATCATCTTCCTCAAGCAGGAGCAGTACATCAAGTTTATTTTTTGGCCAGGAAAGCTTATCCATCGCGTCCAGAAATTGATGGATAATCGCTGCTTCTTTATAAAGCGGGCAAAGTATTGTATAAATCGGCAGATCAGCGTCTTTCAGTGCCGCGATTTCTGTTTCAGTTGATGAAATTTCCCGCTGAAAACTCAAACTTTTTATAACTAAATAGAGATTGAATAGCACATCGGCGAAATATATCGCGCTTAAAATCGCGACCAGTATTTGAAGTGTAAGAAGTGGCGAGATATAAAATCCAAGACCAATGTCAATAAAAATCAAGCCCAGAACTAATTTCTGAATTTTCGTAAAAGTAATTAATGCGGATAGGTGATGCTTGATAGTTGTATGCGTAATATATTTTATTTTTTTGAATCCAATTCCTGCCCCAAGCATTGATCCTGCTTGCCTAGGCGGTATATGAACCGGGTGAATTTTCTTGAG
>CAZJRC010000022.1:12570-12852 GCA_964548495.1 uncultured Gammaproteobacteria bacterium
TTAATAAAGTCCAGTTTTGAATTGCCATTTTTTCTTTTTGAAAAAACTATATCAAAGTTTTGGATTGAGAACCCTGCTTGTCTGGCGCGATGGAGAAATTCAAGGTCGAAAGTCCAAGCCGTCGATGGTTGAAACTTTAACGTATCCGCTACTTCTTTTGTAAAAACTTTAAGACCCGACTGTATATCGTGAGTTAGACCAAACAATATTTTCCCAAAAACAAATCTGAATGTATTGCTAAGTATTTTTCGTAAACTTGAAGCTTTATATTTTTTCCTGTTC
>CAZJRC010000023.1:0-12838 GCA_964548495.1 uncultured Gammaproteobacteria bacterium
AAAGAAGCAATATATGCTGTCACAAAAACACTGGCTTTGAAATATAAAAATAAAGGTCTTATAACACCGGAACAAATTATGACTAGATGGACTCCATCAAGCAACGGAAGTTGGGCAAACAGCGTAAATCACTTCATGGACAAACTTAATTAATTAAACTTGACAAACCTATAGTTAAATGATACTATAAATCTTAGATCCTCAGGTGTTTGACCAAAACAAACACGTGGGGATTTTTTATTACAAAACACTGTTTTTTTAAAAGCAAATCGGTTATAATATAGCAATAAATAGGGAAGGGAGGGCCGGTGGCGAAACTGGCAGACGCGCATGGTTTAGGACCATGTGGGGAAACCCTTGGAGGTTCAAGTCCTCTCCGGCCCACCAACAAACATATGAACAATACAACTCTAGAAAGACAACCTGATGGGACAATAAAACTGACTATTACGGTACCTCTTGAAGCGATTAAAAAAGCGCGCATTGAGGTAATCGCTGAATATACCAAAACCGCCGTCGTCGCCGGCTTCCGTCCTGGAAAAGCACCAACATCTATGGCTGAAGAGCAGATAAATCCCGACAAGCTCAATGAAGAGATAATTAAAAAAATTCTACCCCCGGCTTACGCTCAGGCTATACAGGCAAATAATCTAAAACCGATAATGAATCCAAAAATTCATATAGAAAAACTGGATCCTCTTAAAGATTTACTATTCACAGCCGCTACTTGTGAAGAACCCAAGATAGAGTTGGGAGATTATAGAAAAAATATTAAAAAACTAACGGCAGCAAGCAAAATTATCATACCCGGAAAAGAATCTAAAAAACCCAACAGTGAAGAAATCATGAAAGCTGTTGTTAATGATATTAAAATAGCAATCCCAAAAATTCTTATAGAACAGGAAGCCGATAGATTGCTAGCTCAACTCTTAAATGATATTAAAAAACTTGGACTTAATCTAGATCAATATTTATCCTCAACTAACCGCACCCCGGAAGATATAAGACATTTATTTTTATATTTCAAAGCCAGTGTTTTTGTGACAGCATATATTGCTTCTTTGAAATCCGTGAATCTTGTGATTTTCCCGCCGTATATTCCAAATCCCCAGCAGTTATATGACTCGTGCGGGATTTTATGGCAGAGATTGGATTCCTGCATTGCTATAGCTGGAATAAGACGGTGGTCCAGTCCATAATAATCAGCCGCATCTACTATGTCTTGGGCGTAAGACTCAAGCGGAGAGTTATATTTTTGCATAAATTGCCTAATCTGTTCGGCGCGGCCATCCAGTTCGTTGATGCTTGCCGAAAAAATATTTTGATTGGTAGGAAGAGCGGCATAGGCAACTGTATTAATACGGCTCAGGAGTAATGTTTGAGTAGTGAAGTTTCTATGATATATTGAGAGAGAGAAAATAAGAGTAAAAAGGAACGCAATAGGAGCGATTGTGACGATAGTTATACCTAGTACTACCCTCTTCATCATAGCACATGTATATTGACAAATTATTTTTTAGTTGTCAATACACATATATTTTGCTAGAATTAGATGCGGTTTTGAAATGAGTTTGTTCAGTACAGCAAGGCGCGGGGAATATAGCCCAAGTGGCGGAATGGCAGACGCGCTGGCTTCAGGAGTCAGTGCTCGTAAGGGCGTGGGAGTTCGACTCTCCCCTTGGGCACTAAAATCAGTTGCAAAATAAATTTGCGGACGTGGCGAAATTGGCAGACGCGCAGCCTTGAGGTGGCTGTGCCGCAAGGCTTGGAGGTTCAAGTCCTCTCGTCCGCACAAGCAGGGAAGTGTTGCATGGTTTAGATGGATCCCAGTTTTTGCCATTGTTCTTGAATTCTTTGCAGGGCGTGGACGTAGGCGGCGTCGCGCAGAGATAGAGATTGTTTTTCGTGTATAGCGAATACTTCATCAGCCGCGTGGATCATTTTTTGTTTCAATTTGTCCAGTACTTCTTCTTTTGTCCATTTTTCATTGTGTACATTTTGATACCATTCGAAATAACTGACTACGACTCCTCCGGCATTGGCAAGGATGTCGGGAATAATAATTTTTCCTTTTTGAGCCAGAATTTTGTCAGCTTCGAGAGTAGTAGGCCCATTGGCAAGTTCCAGGATGATATCTGCTTTTATATCAGAGGCGTTTTCTTTTGTAATTACATTTTCTAAGGCAGCGGGAATTAGAATATCCACCTCGAGTTTCAGAAGTTGGCTGTTGGTTATTATTTGGGTTCTGTTGTCCTGATAAGCCTTTCCCAGACTGATCTTTTTTTGCTTGGCAGATAATATTAGTTCAGGATCTATACCCTCCGGTCTATATATAGCTTCTTTTGAGTCAGATACAGCGACTATATGGCAGCCTGCTTTGGCGAGGAAATGATTGACATGATATCCTACATTGCCAAATCCCTGCACAGCGACTGTCATTTTTTTTGGTTTTTTTCCGATTTTTTTTAGAATTTCAAGCAAGGCGTATGCCCCGCCTAGTCCTGTTGCTTCTTTACGGCCATGGGAGCCTCCTTTTTCGATTGGTTTTCCTGTTACCGCGGCCGGGTGATATTTCCCTACCCTTTTACTATAAGCATCAACAAACCAAGCCATAATATCCGAGTTTGTATTTACATCGGGGGCGGGGATATCTTTAAATGGTCCGATCGAAGGCGTCAGTTTGTGGGCAAAGGATCGAGTTAATTCTTCCAACTCTTGTATTGTCAGGGTTTTTGGATCGACGATGATGCCCCCTTTTCCTCCTCCGAATGGGACATCGACAACAGCATTTTTTATGGTCATCCAGAAGGCCAGTGCCTTGACCTCATTAATTGACATCAGATGATGATAGCGCAGGCCTCCTTTGTATGGCCCGAGTATATTGCTGTGCTGTACTCTGATACCGGTAAATTTGGCTATAGAGCCATTTTGAAGTTTTATTGTGAGAGGAATTTTTATTACTTTGGTAGGTTTAGATAATTTTTGCAAAAGTGACGGGTGCATGTTGATCAACGCGGCGTTTTTTCGTAAATGAGCTCGCGCCCTATTCCATGGGTTGTTCATAATTGTAGGCGATTGTGTTCTTGTGTCAGATAAGTAAAAACATATAATACAAGCGTTCGCAAATTAATACTTGACAGGGGTATGACAAATTCTCAACAACTTCTCCGCTTAAGAAGCCAAGCTGTATTTTAAATCTGAAAACACCGGTTGTCAATATAGAGTTTATTTGTTATTATTTCCGGGGACTCGTAGCTCAGTTGGTTAGAGCGCCTCGTTTACACCGAGGAGGTCAGAAGTCCGAATCTTCTCGGGTCCACAAAACAGCTAAGAATATAATTTAGCTATCAATATATTTTCCTATTGTTTCCAATAGTTTATCTGGGATGATGTCTGCTTTGGTTATATATGCTACAGCTCCCTTTTTCAGAGTTTCTTCTACTAGCGATTCATCTCCAATATTCGAGAGGAGAATAACGGGTCCGTTTTTTGCCAAAGGAGGATTTAGAGCGAGATCGTTCATCACGCCCAGCCCATCAAGTTTTGGCATCATCATATCGAGCAGAATCAGGACGAAACCGCCTTGTCTAATTTTTTGCAATCCTTGAATTCCGTCTATGGCAGTTTGGACTTCGTATGATGCATTCGTCAGAATTTCTTTATATAATTATTTTATATATAGATCATCATCTATCACTAAAATTTTTTTATTCATAGTGCTTATATTACTTATTTATGTTGGATGAGGCAAGAGAGGCTTGGGTAAATTAAATGTTTGCATCACGATTTGCTATAGGCTTTTGCGTTGTGGTATAATTTCTGATGTATAAATAAAGTGACTAATTCTAAAAAAGATATAGAACTTGAAGAGCTTATCGCGAAGAAAATTTCATCTAATCCGAATAAGCTTGTCGTTGTAGGTACAGGAATTACCAGTTCTCATTTGGGAGACGAACGGAATATACGAGAATTTATAGTCGCGAATTCAGTTGTCAATAAACTAAGAGATGAGAATAAAAATACACTTTTTTATCTTTTTGATGATTCTTTTGATCCACTTAACTTCAGACAGCTTCGAGTAGCAGTGAAAAAAGACGAAAAGCTTATTGAAAAATTTAGCAAATATTGCGGCATGCCATTAAAATTGATACCCGACCCTTATGAGTGTCATCAAAATTATTCGTCGCATTACCAAAATGAAATACTTGACAGATTTCATAGTTTGGATATATATCCGAATATTATCGATGCTTATAGCTCTTATGAATCAGGACTTTATGATCATGCTAAGAAAATTGTTTTCAGTAAATATAATGACATCAAAGAGTTTCTAAAAAAAAGTTTTCCAAAATACAATATGAAGAAAATTTTTTGTCCTTTATGTCCAAAATGTTTCAAAATGGAAGAAGTTGATGTCAGAAGGGTAGTAAGAGGCCGAGTTACTATAGAATGTGCCAATTGTAAAAATCGTTATACTGATTCCTGGAAAAATATAAAGGGTAAATTCAGTTGGAAAATTGATACAGCAGTCAGATGGAATGTTTTCGGTGTTGATTTTGAGCCCTATTCCAAAGCATATCTTGATCCTGATGTAGGAAGCTATTATATAGCGAAAAAGCTTTCCGAGAGATTCTTTGGCGGATATCATCCTGAAATAGTCAGCTACGGACAGATAATAATGGATAAAAGTTTATCTTATAAACTATTATCTTCTTTCCCAAAAGAAGCATTGCACTCTTTTTTGCTTGGCAACAGGAAGCAAGATTTGGTACTCACGGAAAAAAAGATTCTGCAATTTTCGAGAAATTATCTAGTTGACGATACTATGTCATTTTACGATTATATAGTAACACGTTTGCCCTATGATTTATATGAGGTCATGCAGGGCAATAAGGTGCACCCCTCATACAAAAAATTTATGGATTCAGGAACGGTATTTGCTAGATCTTTTCTTAAGAGAGAACTTAATCCCGGGTTACCCAGGAAGGAATTGCTGCGTGAAATGACTAAGCTAACCCGTTCAAAAATATCAAAATTATTTCAATGGGTAATATTATATAAAATGGAAAATAATAATATCTCCCATAAAATATTTTCGGAAGAAATTAATCAGTATTTGGAAAATAATAAGATTAGAAAATCGATATTATTTCCTCAAATTAGAAAACTTATGTCTCAGGAAGAGTCGTTGCCAATTAGCAAGATTTTTTATCATGCCCCTTTAACCTATCTATACGGATGCTTATTGACTATAACTAAAGTTATTACAGACATGAAAACTGAACAGAAAGCTGGTAAATATAATAAAAAAAAGAACTATGAATCAGTTTCCTAATTTACTTAACGGTGAAATTTCAAGAGCGGGATCCTCATTCGAGGTGATATCTCCTGTTCATCAAAAAATAATTGGTGAAGGATTGTTATTGTCCAAACGGGAAGTGGGTCAAGTATTTCAAAAAAGTTCTATTAAAGATGGTATGGGTCTCAGGTTGAAAGATTTGGATAAACTCGCGAGATATTTAAAACAAAAAAAAGAAGAATTTGTCAAGCAAATTATATTGGAGACGGGATATATAACGCGAGACGCCAGAGATTTAGTAGACGGATCTATAGAATTAGTTACTTATTTTGCTACATATATTCATGATACTTCAGTAGTACAACCGATAAGTAAATTTTCGTACGCAAGTCCAGTTGCCCGAAAATTAAGATTGGTCTATAAGCCCTATGGAGTTATAGCGGCTATGACTTCTCAAAATGCACCGTTAATATTGGAATTGACAATTATCTTAAACGCATTAGCCGCGGGGAATAGTGTAATTCTCAGGCCGTCAAGCCGATGCGTTGGTACAGCGGCCTTGTTAATGGAAGGATTGTTAGAATCTCTTCCAAGAGATGTTGTTGAGCATATAAGTATTATTTCGTGTAAAGCGACTGATTTTCTTAACTTCGCTTATCAAAAATCAAATCTTATTCATTATATTGGAAGTACACATCACGGAAGGGGTATATTAAACGAATCATTATCGCAAAATATAAAATCTCTTGTTGATGGAGAAGGCAATAGTATGGTTGTAATTGATGATACGGCATCATTAGATGATGCTGTTAAAGCTTGCCGCGACGGGATTATACGGTGTAATGGTGAACTTTGCAGTACAGTCAGAACAATTGTAGTGGATTTTAAGATATACGAAGACTTTGTGAGCCGACTAAAAGCTTTACTTAGAAGTGTTAATGTTGGTAATCCATTCACAAATGCGGCAGACATGGGGCCATTGTTTGATGAGAGTCAGGTAAAAAAACTATATGAAGTGTCAAAAAAATACTCTATAATATCAGATAAGACTAGACTGCATGGATTGGGTGGTAATTATACCACTCCGTTTCTTTGTCAGTTAGATTCTGGAGACGCAGGATTCTTGCAGGAACAAGTTTATGGACCAATTGCCGGAGTAGTTGCTTATAAAGGCGATGGGTGGAAGAAATGGCTGATTCAGTCGCCGTATAAACTGAATGACGCGGTGTTCAGCAATGACGAGCATTTTGTTGATGAGTTTATAGCGACAAGTTTATCGCAGCGAATTATTATCAATCATGATCCCAGTATTGAATCTGTTTTTGAGCCATGGGGAGGTTTTTTACCGAATGGATCAAACGAAGTTAGTTTTTGGATTAATAAATACAGAAAGATAATTCAACTAGATACAAAATTGTAAATATGTGGCTATATTTTGCATTACTTTCGGCAATATTGTGGGGCGTAGGTCAGGTGGTTGTAAAGAAAGGAAATGCCACATTTACCCCATTTGGAGATAATGTATTCGCGACACTTATCCAGCTTTTCATAATCGCTCCGTTTATAGCGATTGTTTTGGGAGTTGATTGGGGCATGGCTCTTGCTACATATCCATATGCCCTGGCGGTAGCTGTCCTATACATGAGCTATTATTACGTTATTGTTCAAGGGCAGATATCTCTCACGGCCACAGTTCTTTCTGCTTATCCACTAGTAACAGTAATTCTCTCTTATATTTTTTTGAACGAAAGATTGACCAGTCTTCAATTGTGGGCCGGGTTATTGATTCTAATTGGTACTGTAATACTCGCATTTCCTCAAGAGAAAATATCTAAGAAAGCTGTTCTTCATTCCCGCAGGTGGCTATTGTGGGGAATTTTTGGGGCTTTTGTGGTTGGAATTGTGCAATTACTTACAAAGATTGGCACCGCTCAGAGCGATGGAAATACGTTCACTTTCCTTATGGGCATCTCATATGTTCCAGCTTTATTGCTGACTGCTATAGTTGACAAGAAAGGAAGAAAACTTAAAACAATTAAATGGAATAAATCGGTCATAATAAGTCTCATCGGTGTGGCAATGATTGAGATCGAACTACTCCCATTAAATTTAGCGTTTGAAACAGGCCCAGCTTCTTTAGTGTCTCTCATTAGTTCGACAAACGTTATTTTCATGATTATACTTGCTGTTATATTCTTAAAAGAACGTATAAATAAAATTCAGTTTACGGGATTAGTCCTAGCAGTAATAGGAATTTTATTTTTGAGCGTTTAAATACTATTGACAATTACTTCAGAAGAGTTTTTAATAAAATAATGAGGCTTAATGTAAAGAACTCTTTTCTTCTTGGCTACGAATTCGTAATGATTATTTTTTGGATTGGTTTGCAAGCATCCGGCATCAAGGACTTGCCAATTAGTTTATATTGGGGTATTGGCATTAATTTTATTCCTTTTTTTGGAGGATTGTTTGGTTTATATACCGCCCGGCATTGGGGATTTAAAAGCGCAGTTGGAAAGGGAATATTATATTTATCATCGGGTTTACTTTCGTGGTCAGCCGGTAATTGGATTTGGTCATATTACAATTTTTTTCATCATGTAGATGTCCCCTATCCCTCACTGGCAGACATAGGATATATAGCGGCAGTACCTCTGTGGGTAGCTGGGATTCTTCACTTATCTAAAGCTACCGGTGCTAAGATAGGCTTGCGTAAGATAGGAGGAAGAATTTACCTCGTTTTTTTGCCTATAGCTGCATCTATTTTTAGTTATTACTTTCTTTTCGTGATCGCGAGAGGTTCGGTATTTGATTGGAATCCAAGCAACATGCTGAAATTATTTTTTGATCTTGCTTACCCCATAGGCGATTGGGTTATACTCACGCAAGCATTTTTAATATGGGGACTCTCATTTAAGTATTTGGGTGGACTGTATAAATGGCCAGTATTTATTGTCTTGTTTGGTTTTATGGCTTTGTTTTTTGCTGATTTTTCCTTCTCATACACTACAACGCTGAGCACATATTATAATGGCAATATATCTGATTTGTTTTTTACGATCGCGTTTTTCATGATAAGTTTTGGCGTAGTTAGCTTAGATGGGAAAATAGCTTAACTATATCAACGATTATAATGATGTAGCTTATATGAATATTTATACGCAATTGGTTGAAAAGATAATCCAAGAGCAGGAGGGCATAATTGGTTCTTTGGCTCTAGAGCAAGCCAGGAAAGTAAAAGGACTTACTGTAGATTGGAAAAACCATGCAATTTCTATTGATGGAAATGAAAATGATGTGGTTGAGAATTTGATTGAGCAGTATAAGCAACTTTTTGGTCAAGCGTCGGTTGAGGCATGTAAGGAGGCAGTTCGCGGCCTTATTACCCAAATCCCCAAAGATAAATTTCCTAATTTACTCCGATAACAAAAAATATTATACTTGATAGGAAATGGATAATTCCGGGAAGAATAATAATGATTCCGCTGTTAAAGTGACTTCTGACGTTGCGAGTGAGTTGGCTCACATAACGCAGGTAATGTATAAGAAAAATTTTGAACTTGCCGAGAAAAATAAAATTTTATCATTGCTGCGTAAAATAGACGAATTAATATTGAGTACTGTAACAGATGCTCAGGAGATCGCGCAGAAAGTAGCAGATACCATCGCCGAGGACGCGGGTTTCAAGGCTGTCGTAATTTATCTTATAGAAAAAGAGGGTATATTGAGCAAAGCCGCGCTTTCCAAAACTGAATTAATTTTGACATTGCGGCAATATATAGATATTGATCCTTTTCAGACTGAAATTGAAATAACTGACGAGAATAATAAAATAGCAGAAGTTGATAGAGAGCAGAAAATGCAAATTATTCAGGATCCACGTCCACTTCTTTATCCGTCTATCTCACAGGATATATTAAATAATATTTTAGAATTAAATGAAATTAAATCCTCATTAATATATCCTCTAAAGATACGCAATGAGTCACTGGGAGTCTTAGTAGTGTGTCTCAGCGAGAGCGAGAAGGATATTTCTCTGTTTCAAAGAGATTTAATTGAGCGTCTGAATGAGGTGATCGGGATCGCGATTGATAATGCACTTTTGTATCAAAAGATACAGGAATCTAATGAGAAGCTGAAGCAACTTGATAAGCTAAAGGATGATTTTGTGTCTGTGGCTTCTCATGAGCTTCGGACGCCGATGACCGCAATAAAGTCATATCTATCTATGGTGCTTGCAGGTCAGGGAGGGGATCTGACTGAAAGAACCAGGCTTTATGTTCAGAGGTCTTACAATTCGGTTGACCGTCTGATAAAGCTTGTCAATGATATGTTGAATATTTCAAGAATTGATTCGGGCAGGATGAGTATGCAAATAAGAGCTGTTAATATTGATGCCTTGATCCGGGAAGTTGTCGAGGATATTGGTCCCAGGGCGAAGGAATTAGAATTGAGTGTAGATATTGATCGAAATCCTGTTATTCCCGAGGTCTTGGCGGATCCGGATAAAATTAAAGAGGTAATCTATAATCTTATTGGTAATGCTATGAAATTTACTCCTAAGAGCGGCAGGATCACTGTGTCATACAAGCAAAAGGATAGCTTTGTCGAGGTCGCGGTGAGAGATACCGGTGCGGGGATGGATGCTGAAGGTTTGTCAAAATTATTTCAGAAATTCGGTATATTGCCAGGTACTTATGCCGCTAATCAGCCGTCTTTCGGTACGGGGCTGGGGCTTTATATCAGCCGTTCCCTAATCGAGCTTCATGGAGGCAAAATTTGGGCTGATTCTGAAGGAAAAGAGAAAGGTTCGACATTCACATTCACACTAAAAGTATTTAATCAAGAGGAATTGGATAAATTTAATGAAAAATATAAACAACAAGAACCGCAAAATATTTCTGTCCTTGAACAGACTGATAAATAATGATAAAATAAGCGTATTATTATGTCGCTAGCTATAAGATTAACAAGAACAGGTAAAAAAGGAGAGAGGAAATTTCGAATAGTTGTAAAAGAAAAACGAAGTAAACGCGATGGTAATTTCGTGGAGCTCTTAGGTTGGTATGAAAAATCGAGAGATCATGCAAAGAAAAGGATTAACAAAGAGCGCTATGATTATTGGATTTCTAAAGGAGCGCAATCCAGTCCGATAGTCACCCAGATAATGCAAAAAATATGATAGATACATTAAAATACGTTGTTTCATCTATAGTTGAGCACGCAGATGAAGTCGCGGTGAGTGAGGAAAAGGCGGATGAGATCACTAACTTGATAATTAAAGTACACAATGATGATATAGGAAAAGTGATTGGAAAAGGCGGGAAGGTAATCCGCAGTATTCGAAACATTATGAAAATTAAAGCAATAAAACATGATGAACGTATCAATATCTCCATAGCAGACAGTGAAAATAAATAAGCTTCTGAAAATTTCTATTCTTACATTATTTCCGGAAATGTTTCAAGGCCCGTTTGAATATTCAATAGTAAAAAAAGCCCAGGATAAACATCTGGTTGAAATAAATATAATAGACTTACGTAATTCCGGTATTGGCAAGCAGAAACAAGTCGATGATACGCCTTATGGCGGAGGAATAGGCATGGTGATGAGGGTGGATGTATTGAGTAAGGCAATAGCAGAAGTTAAAAGAGAAAAAGGAAAAGTTAAAAGTTATGAGAAAACCGTATTGCTTTCAGCGGCGGGAAAAACATTTAATCAGCAAAAAGCCAATGAATTTTCTAAATTAGATCATCTAGTCCTGGTTTGCGGGCATTATGAAGGAGTAGACGCGCGTGTTAAAAAATATATTGATGAAGAAATATCTATTGGAGATTTCGTTACAACAGGCGGAGAAATTCCGGCTATGTTGCTAACAGACTCTGTTACCCGTTTGGTTCCGGGAGTATTAAAATTTGGCGCGGCAATTAACGAATCTTTTTCGCTAATAGGAAATGACGGAGGAGTATACTTAGAATATCCGCAGTATACTAAACCGGCAGAGTTTGATGGTATGTCTGTGCCTGAAGTTTTACTCTCCGGCAACCACAAGAAGATAGATGAATGGAGAATGGCTCAAGCACTTGAAGTTACTAAAAAATTACGTTCTGATCTTTTGAAAAAATTATAAATATTATGGAGTATTTTCGTGAACGACACAAGTTTAAAATACAGCAGATAATTGAACAAAAACCGTTATCTGCCTGTAAATTACAAGATAAATAAACCTATTTATTCAGGGGTAATTTTCCACTCGAATTGATATTTCTCCAAATCTTTAATGCCGATTAGATTTTTTAATTTACTTAATACTTCCGCCTTAATCGCGTCGACATTATCGCCTGATTTTGGATAAACTAGACCTGTAAATACTTTGGAATTAGTTTCGAAATATACAAAGTATTTTTCTCCTCTCAAAGGCAATTTGACGAACCATGGAAAATTAGTTCTTATCTCATATTCACGTTTACCTACAGTTATATCTGCCTGATGCTGTTGCTCAATAGTCTTTAACTGTTCAGATGTGAAGCTGGTTTTGACATTTTCTTGTGTTGGATTAATTTTAGCTGCAGTGACAAATGGTACATTTGAGATATGTAAATCTGCGTTAGATTCATTTTTAGCATCCTGCTCAGATTTAGAAAAATTCAAAGTCAATACAAGCAAAAATACAATCACAATCCCAACACCGATGAGAACAAAAATCCATTTTTTCTTGAAAATGACCTCGAATTTATTCTGACTAGTATTACTATTGCTAGTAGTATTAACATTTTCCATATTTTTATTTAAAAGTATACCGATAGCATTCATTGGTGCCACTCCCGCAATAACATACTGTTTCTCCTATTGTAGCATCAGGTCCCTTTGACTGGTGACTGCCAAATACCACATTATTGTCTCCCGTAGAAGATGAAACTATTTGCCAATTTGCGATCATTATTTTACCTAAATAATAAGTAGCGCCAACATGCAGAAACCACATATCTCCATTTCCTCTCGAATCTATCTCAACTGTATTTACTATTCCGGTATGTGGTGGATTACTGAAAAATAACACATCTCCGGGTGTCACGCCATTAGCGGTAGTCAATATTGTATAACCTGTTGTTGCTCTCCACGCGCTTTCCAAAGCCGTCGCGCTGGCATGCAGCGCGCGTGAATATTCTTTAAATCCGGCTAGACTATACGGATCGATCACGTTAAATGTTGAAATATATGGACTGAAAGGTTCTGCTATAAAACAATTACTTACAATTTGAGATGTTAAATCAGTGCTCAACCTGTTGAAATAGCCATTTGGCGGAAACAAAAGTAGGGTTTCAATAATTTTATGCTCCCAGCTAATTACCGTTCCGCATGACCCACTGACTCCTCCACCGCCATGGGCTATGTCGCAACGGGTCGGATCATCGCATGATTCTATCAATACTGTTCCCGGAGCTTCATCCACGCAATATTGCTTACCCGTAGGCAAGTTTTGTCTATTTAAATTTGATGGATATATATACGTTTTAATCGGCGTAGGAGGAATAGTGG
>CAZJRC010000024.1:0-504 GCA_964548495.1 uncultured Gammaproteobacteria bacterium
TCCTTGAGTTGTATTGAGGGGACTGGCAGGAGTATAGATTATTTCTTTTTGTCCTTGAGGAATAATAATAAATGCATGAGGATTGGCAAATTCATTTGATTTATTCCATAAAACTTCTCCGCTGAAATAAGTACATTCTATATTCTCTTTTTGCAAAAAATATTTTGCTAAGGCAGCAATTTCGGCACTGTCAACAGTATTATTTGTGAATAATTCGCTTAATTTAACCTCACAGGATTTGTTTTTATATATTTGCTCTCTCTGGTGGCGAGTGTTGCCTTGCATGGCGAATTTTTTTTCGTAACTTTTTGTAAATGCGTGAAGAGCGGCAAAAAGTTCAGGGTCAATATTCATCCTAAGGTCGATTAGGTATTTTTGGAGATTCGGCAAGCTGTACTTGCCTACAGTCTCATGGGCATCTTTAAAAAAATCTTCAAATTTATCAAAATCTCCCAGTACTAAAACATAGCGATCATCAGAAGTTGTGCCACGTCCTCTTACTGG
>CAZJRC010000024.1:514-2471 GCA_964548495.1 uncultured Gammaproteobacteria bacterium
TTCGTTATATGTCAGCGTACAACGGAGCTCATATTTCTAAACTGGCTTTGTGCGGAGCAGCGGCTCCAATCTGGACTCAGCGCAAAGATTTTCCGTACAATTTTTCAATAGCAATTATTGGCTTTACCGGGCTATTATTTTTGGATTCTATATCCATAAATCTAGGCTAGTATATCAAATTATTCTTGATTAGCAAATTGCATTGTACTTCAAAACTTGCGGGGGAGGGTAGCGCGTGATATACTGATTTTATCTTTTAGAGAAAGGCGGATTATGAGGACGCATGAAAATCAAACATCAAATAAATAACTCTTCGAGCGCAATGGCGCAACTTCTAGCTGCACACAAAGGTTCATTTGTGTCTTTAAATAAAGGAGAATCGGTTAAAGGAAGAATCACCAAGCTGACAGCATCTGAGATTTTGATTGATGTGGGGGCTAAAACTGAGGGCTTGGTGTTGGAGAAAGATAAGATAATTCTGCATACAATACTTTCTATTTTTAAGGCCGGAGATAGTGTTGAAGCTCATGTTTTGTCGCCAGAATCAGAGTCAGGGCAACCAATTGTTTCATTGCGCAGGTATTTGGGTAAGCTTGCCTGGAAAAGATTGGAAAAATTGCTTGAGAGCCGTGAGTCAATTAGAGTAAAGGTGAAGGAAATGGGAAAATCAGGCTATGTCGTGGCTACAACTTTCGGTATTTCGGGATTTTTGCCGCAATCGCATATATCCTATGGGGCAAATAAAGCTGTATCTGTAGGAGATACGCTTTCCGTAGTGGTATTAGAATTGAGCCGTAAAGACAATAAAATCATTTTTTCACAGAAGCCGGTTTTAAGCGATGAGGAATTCGAAAAGCTGATTTCAAAATTTAAAGAGGGGCAGAAAGTTAATGTTACTATAACCAATGTCGCTTCTTTTGGTCTTTTTGTTACTTTATCTGCCGCAGGGAGCAATGCTCCGCTTGAGGGGTTTATTCATATATCAGAGATTTCCTGGGATAAGATAGGGGATCTTATTAATTTGTTTACCATTGGCGAGCAGATAGAGGCGGTTATTTTGAAATTTGACATGGAGGCTAAAAAAATACAGTTCTCAATTAAGCGGTTAACTAAAGATCCATTTGAAGCTGTAATGGCTAAATATCCAGTTGATATGAAAATTTCAGGTGTTGTAGCGAAGGTTGAGGAAGCGGGAATTAGTGTTGAAATTAGCGAGAACGTCATTGGCTATATAAAATCTGATAAGATTCCGCCGACAATTACTTATTCGACAGGACAGAAAATAACTGTTTTGGTGTCAGAATATGATAAAAGGCGTAAGAAGATTTATCTGGTACCAGTTCTTCTTAAGAAAACAATAGGGTATAGATAAAGATTATAAATTTTTATTGCTTGATCCGCTTTTTAAATACATCCTCATAGAGTATAATTGCCTTATGAATAAAGCAAAAATGAGTTTTGTTTGTCAGGAGTGCGGTTATGATAGTCCTTCGTGGTTGGGGAAGTGTCCGGAATGCGGGATGTGGAATTCTTTAAAAGAATTCCAAACAACTGAGAACTTAGGACTTGGAACTAAGAATAGCGGAAAAATTGTTTTAGGGAATATAAAACCTCAAAAACTTAGTGAAATTGTGAGTGAAGAAGAGCTGAGGATTCAGACAGAATATAAAGAATTGAATACTGTATTGGGTGGAGGGATTGTTCGAGGTTCGGTAATGCTGATTGCTGGTGATCCTGGGATAGGGAAGTCTACGCTATTATTGCAATTATGTTTGACTTTGGCCAAGAGCGGTAAACGTGTATTGTACGTGTCGGGAGAAGAGTCTGTGCAGCAGTTGAAGATGAGAGCGGTACGGATTGCTTCGCAATCGCGTAACAGCGAACTTAGAACTAAGAACTTAGAACCAAAAAGAAATTTTGAGGATAATTTGTTTTTGATTTCGTTGATCGATGCGGA
>CAZJRC010000024.1:2481-12605 GCA_964548495.1 uncultured Gammaproteobacteria bacterium
GCGATAGCTGAACAGATAGAGGAGATGAAGCCGGATTTGGCGGTGATTGATTCGATACAAACAATTGAGTCAGTAAATACATCAGGATTGTCCGGTTCAGTTGCTCAAGTTCGTTATGGAACATTGCAATTGGTCCGCTTGGCAAAGCAGTATAATATACCGATTATCATTGTTGGGCATGTTACCAAGGAGGGTATGGTCGCGGGTCCGATGATTTTGTCACATATGGTAGACGCAGTACTTTTTCTTGAGGGAGAACGGTTTACCTCGACGCGAATTTTGAGATCGTTTAAAAACCGTTTTGGACCAGTAGATGAGGCGGGTATATTTCTTATGACTGAGGCAGGAATGCGTGAGGCCAGCAATCCTGAGCAACTCTTTTTAAATTCAACGACTGACTTCACGTCAAATTTGGCTGGCGCAGGGTCAGGAGAAATACCCGGCAGCGTTCTTGTGGTGCTGTTAGAGGGATCAAGAGCGTTTTTAGTTGAGATACAGGCGCTGGTTGTTAAATCCGGGCTGTTCACGCCACGCAGGGTCGTAAGCGGTATGGATATACGACGCGTTGAGTTGTTGTTGGCTGTACTGCAAAAGCATTGCGGTCTACCCCTGGAAACGATGGATGTTTTTGTTAATATTGCCGGGGGATTACGTCTAGCAGACACAGGCGGTGATTTAGGTGTATGTCTGGCTATTTTTTCAAGTTTCGCGAATAAAGTACTTAGAAGAACTGTTGGAATTGCTGAAATTGGATTACTTGGAGAACTAAGAGTAATTCCCGGTCTTGAGAAGCGTATCAGGGAAGCAGAGAAATTAGGTTATAAACAAATAATAACGGCTAAGAAAAATAAGACATTGCGAGAGGTAATTGAGTCGTTAAAAAATTCAAAGCACCAAGAGCAAAATTCTAAACTCTAAGCACTAAACTCTAAATAATATCAAAATATAAATGATCAAAATATAAAAAAGGGTTTTTAAAATAAGATTTTGGACAATAGTTATATTTAGGATTTAGATATTAGGAATTGGGATTTGATTTTATGGATAAAGAAGATAAAAAAGATAAAATGAAGTCGGATGTAGAGAAAAAGGAAGAAAAACGACCGTTAGCATTTTCGCATACACTTATTGGCGCGATTGCCGATGAGGTATCGAAATCGCTCATCAGCAGATTTCCTTCCATGATACACAGGAAGAAGAGGTATAAAAAAAATAAGTCAAAAAGGATAGAATACGCGATTTTACTAGATACTTCAGCGATTGTTGACGGACGGATTTTTGATATTATTTCAACCGGCCTACTCAACGGCAATATCGTCATATTGCAAAGTATTCTTATGGAGCTTAAGCATTTAGCTGATTCTCAAGACTCAGTCAAGCGCGAGCGGGGAAGAAGGGGACTAGAATTGCTTGAAAAATTACGCAAGGGCAGGCAGTTGAGGATTGTAATATTAGAGGCGCAGGATGAGGAAAAATTTGAGAAGCTAGAGGTGGATGAACGGCTTATCCGGCTGGCAAAATTTCACAATGGCAAAATTATTACTTGTGACTATAATCTGGAGAAAAAGGCAAGTGTTGAAAATACCCGGGCAATTAATATAAACGCGCTGGCTAATTATTTGAAGATTATCGCTGTTCCAGGAGAGTCTCTTTATATAAAAGTGTCTCATCAGGGCAAGGAAGCAACACAGGGCGTAGGATATATGGATGATGGGACAATGATTGTGATCGAGAATGGAGCTGCTTTAATTGGAGATTATATTAATGTGGTTGTTTCGAGAGTGATACAAACAGCTACCGGACGGATTCTATTCGCGAAAAAAATATAGAGAGTTCTTCCTCTTTGAAGAGGTAAGAGTACCTGCCCAATACCCCTACCTCATCACAAAGGACGAGCATTCGAGTTTCGCATTTGGCGCATTACTGCGTCATGTTTTGCGGTCTCCGCCAACGTACATCTTTAGTACGTTTTACTCTGCTCCTCAGACATTCCTTGTACTGCATCCAACCGCGAAACTCGTGGAGCAGCAGCAAAGTAAAATTTCATTTTCGAAACTTCGTGAAAAATCTTGATTTGGCAATTAGAAAAATTAGTTTCAGCTTCAGTTATTCTTCTTGACAATTCTTATTTGATTATTGTATTTTTAATAAGAGCACTTAGTTTTATTCCTGCCTGAAGAACTAACTGCTTTTTATCTTAAGAGCATTGCTTTTCGTACGAGAACTTATCATTTAAGTAACGAAAGTGATGCTCTTTTTATGTTTTTTTAAAGTACCCCAATCGGAATTTGTAATCCAAGCTGGTGTAATTTTTGAAATTGCTGCCTGCCTGTTTTAATTAAAGTGTCTCTTTTATCTTGCTCTGTTATCTCTTCGCGCATGATTTTATCTATATCAGATAAGTTCGAATGTGCCTTGATTATTTTTTGAATTTTAAATTCTCTACCGAATAATTTCATAAATTTGATAAATAATAACACACCTAATTAAATATGTCAACCTATAATAAATAATACTTACAATATCATATGTCCTAGAGTAGTTATTGTTTTGATTGGATTGTGAATTCAGCCTAATTTTTAAATATAAAATAATGTGGATAACTTATGGAAAAGATTATATGCCTTTGAGCATGGTAGATATAGAGAAGCGCAGTGAAGGACGATAGTCATAGGTCGTGCGGGATTTGAGTAGTAATCGCATTAAAGACAGGATTTGCTTGACCTTACTATGGCGTCTGGCATAGCGACTTATGCCTGTACGGCGGTAGTAAGGAAATTGATTAAGGTTGGCAATTTTTCCGTATTGGAGAAGTTTGATAAATACCTCGGTAAAGACAAGCGGATACTTGTTGGTTGTGAAGTGAAGGATGTCTCTGGGAAGCAATACGCGGTTGATCATGACTGTTTCGGGTTTAATTGATAGGGAAGGCAATAGAGTTTGATATATCGCTTCGTGTTCCTGGGGTAGATTGCTTTTCTCCAGCAGTTCATTGTCCGCGTTTATCGTGGTGAATTGCGATCCAACAACAACAGTTTTAGAATTCGCACGCAAATAATCTACTTGTTTTTTGAATCTGTGGAGAGATACAGTATCATTTGGGTTCATAAAAGCAATGAATTGACCTTTGGCAAGCCGCAGGGCGCGGTTTAAGCATATAGCGGCGCCATAGTGTTTTTTGTTCCGAATAATTTGAATGTTCTTGTATTTTTTTTTGAACTGCTTGAGGATTTTGAGAGAGTTGTCTTTGGATTTATCATCAATAGCGATAATTTCCAAGTTTGCATAGCTTTGCTTTGTCAGCGTATTAAGACAACGCGTTAGGAATCTTCCAGTATTGTGTACGGGTAATATGACTGATACTAATGATTTATTTAACATACGAATTTCGCACTTGGCGCATTGCTACGTCAGAATCTGCGGTCTCAACCAACGCACATATATAGTACGTCTTACTCCGCTTCTCGATTCTTCCTTACACTGTATCCAATTGCGAAACTCGTTTAACATAATGATTTAAATATTGTTCGGGGCAGATTAGAATTTATAAATTAATAAACGGACAAACCTTATTAAATCAGGTTGATTGATAGATTAATGAGCAGAAGATATGTAATTTAACATAAGTTATGGGGACTTGTCAAATCAAACCAGTTTAGGAATCGGGAGAGTCTTAAGTAAGTCGCTTCCGGTGAATAGGGCTACGGCTAAATTGATAATAAAAAATCCTAATAGCGAGATTACCAAGCCTATTATAGCCGCGATAACGGCTTTTCTTGCCTGATCAACCTTGGCCTTATCTCCTTCCGAGGTTATCCATTTAATACCTCCCCAGATTAAATACAAGAGCGATACTACGATCGCTATTGTGAGCAGGATACTTATAATATTGCCAAAAATATTTGGATTATTTCCAATATCTATTTTGCAAAGATTTTCGAAACCTGATGGACAGTCACTGTATGCATGAACAGGGAGCGCAAGAGGTTCAAAAAGAATAAATATGCTAATTAATACGGATATCGAAACGATGAATCTTTTCATATTATTAATTATCTTACATAGTCTGGAATATTGTTGTCAAGTGAAGTTTGGGGTAAAAGTATTAACTGAGCTTGATAGGGTGATTTGACTTGAGTATAAAGAGCGAGGAAGTTAAGCAGTGGCGTAGATTAACTATGGGATAATTTTGGGCTATTGACAAATTGAGAAGATTGTGATGTAATGGCGGTAGCTTTTGAATACAAGCTTCGGTAATTGATTTATTTTCCTACATCTATACATGCATTCTAATAATTAATATTTCATAATTGCTTATTTCAGAGGCAAACTCATAGGACGAATTATAATTTATGACTTATAAAAAAATGGCATCCAGTCATCCCAGTCATTCGACGGGACACAGTTCGACGGGACAGGCAAAAACAATCACAGTTAGTGATTTTGTGCGAAAGCGAGAATCTGGAAATTTAGATACAAAAGAAATTGCAGATCAACCCATATCAGATCGGGTACAAGAAGCGTCAGCCCCGATCAGTCCCGATCAAATCCCGATCAAATCTGTACCGGTAAGCCTAGATAAAATCGGGGCGAATCCAATTGGACGCAAAATTCATATACATAACACTAATGAGGCGACGAGCAATGTCGTGTCAAACGCAGCTGGGGCAAATCCAATCACAAAGGACATAGAGATTAAACAGATGCCATCTGATACCAGAGGTAATGTGAATCACACAATTAATAACAATACATTTCAATATAATGCCCAATCAACCCCGATTAAATCGGGGTCAACTACCGCAGACAATGTGCGCGGATTTTTGGATATACAGATAGAGGGGCATGGTTTTTTGCGTCCCAAGTTCATTCCTTCCAGTAGAGACATCTATATTTCTCAGTCTCAAATAAGGAGATTTATGCTTAGACCAGGCGATGAAGTTGCCGGTATCGCGCGACCTCCCAAAGATACAGAGCGCTACTATGGTCTCCTGAAGGTTGAGAAAGTGAATGAAATATTGGCAGACGATTCATTGCGCAGGCCGTATTTTGATGACTTGACACCAATTTATCCTAATAAACAGGTTGTCTTGTCAAGCGGCCGCGAGCCTGTATCAATGCGCATAATAGATCTTATAGCTCCAATTGGATTTGGTCAGAGAGGCATGATTGTCTCGCCGCCTAAGGCGGGGAAGACAACTATCCTTAAAGATATTGCTTATGGCATATCAAAGAATTTTCCAAATAGCCATTTGATGGCGGCCTTAATTGGTGAGCGGCCGGAAGAGGTAACGGATATTTCTATGTCTGTCCGGGGAGAGGTGGTCGCTTCAAATTTTGATGAACCGCCGGAAAATCAAACACGCGTTGCCGAGATTACTCTGGAGCGCGCAAAACGTCTTGTGGAGTTGGGAAAAGATGTAATCATATTACTTGATTCGATTACTCGTCTAGCCAGGGCTTACAATCTAGCGGTTGATCCATCGGGACGAACACTTTCAGGAGGATTTGATCCCGCGGCTTTATACCCGGCTAAGCGTTTTTTCGGAGCGGCACGAAATTGTAAAGAAGGCGGATCGCTGACAATTATAGGAACAGCTTTGGTTGAAACCGGTTCACGCATGGATGATCTTATTTATGAGGAATTTAAAGGTACAGGAAATATGGAGCTGCATCTGGTTCGGGGGCTAGCAGAGAGAAGAATTTATCCGGCAATCAGTATTGAAAGATCGGGTACGCGCGGTGAAGAGCGTATTTTGGAGACGAGCGTATATAAAAAGATTGTGACGATGAGACGCATGATGGATATGCTTGGATCTGACGAGCGGACTAGTATTTTAATTGAAAGACTTTCTAAAACTGAGTCTAATGAAGAATTTTTGGGAAGTTTGGGGAAAGGATAAATCAATTTTCAAACAGAAGGGTTAGACTGGCAATCTTCTTGATTTTCTGCTTAGCATAATTTGACTTTTAGTGCTGAATTTGTTAATTTATAGACTGGAGAAGAATGAGAAAGAATATTCAGGATTTCATTTCGTTTTTTGTGTTTTACGCTTGCCGGAAAATAATGCGATTTTCCGCGCGATTTGAAAAGAATAAGAATTACCTGGTCAAGTTTTTTTTGATGAAAAGAGGGCGGTATAACCGGCCGTTTTTGCATTTGAGCACTATGGGAGTATTGGGAATCGGTATGCTTATAACACCATATCTTACTGATACATATCCAATTTTTGCCGCTAAATCGCCTGTTTTTGCTCAGCAGTTGAGTTCGACAAGTCAGTCAACGATAGAGGTTGGGCAGGATGTTTTTGAAACAGAGCGCTCGTTAAAGCCAAGGGACACTATAATTATATATACCATTGAGAAGGGTGACACTATTGAAACTATAGCGAAAAAATTTTATATCTCGGAGGACACTATTAAATGGGCAAATAATATAACCGGCACAGATATTTTAAATATAGGTCAAGCACTCAAGATTTTGCCGGTTACAGGCGTTGCTCATAAGGTTGCACCAGGCGAAACTATTTATTCGATTGCTAAGAAGTATGAAACAAACGCGCAAGCGATTGTTGATTTTCCATTTAATACTTTTGCTGACGCGGAAACTTTTGCCATGGTGGCAGGTCAACTAGTTATAGTGCCAGACGGGATTGCGCCTTCTAACACACAATACATAAAGAAACAGCCCGTATACATTGCCAGCGGAAGAGCGCCAATTGGTACAAGCGGGTGGTTTTTCCCTGTTGAAGGAGCAATTTCACAATATGCATCGTGGTATCATATGGCAGTTGATGTAGCCGGTTCGATTGGTACGCCTGTGTACGCTGCGCATGATGGGATAGTGGAACAGGTGATCGGAGGGTGGGACGGAGGATATGGGAATAATGTCTGGATCAATAATGGAGACGGCGTGAGATCGCATTATGCTCATTTGAGCGGGGCTAATGTCAGTATAGGCCAGAGCGTAGTTGGAGGTCAGACGATCGTAGGCTTCAGAGGAAATAGCGGACGTTCAACCGGACCGCATACGCATTTCGAGATACAAGTAAATGGCGCGCTTGTTAACCCGCTAAATTACGTCCGGCCGTAATAAAGTGTAAGATTAAGATTTAATTGCTCGCCTTACATTCTACGAAAAAATTTATTCCTCGCACTTGACTAATCTTTTTTATCTAAGCAAAGTGTAGTATAATTTGTGGGATTGAGGAGGGCCTATGGTATAACGGTAGCACACAGCATTCGCATTGCTGAGATCCGAGTTCGATTCTCGGTAGGTCCACAAAGACGGGCCCGTGGTATACCGGTAACATGTCTCCATGGCATGGAGAAGTAAGGGGTTCGATTCCCCTCGGGTCCACCAATATCTATTTATCAGATTGGTCATTGATTTTTTATCTAAATTTATTAGATGATATTAATATAATATGGCAGAAGCAACTGGGCAATTAGACGAGCAACATCAGAATCCTCCTGAAGGATCGGAAATGGCGAAACCTACTTACGATCAACAGTTGAAAGAACCTGAAACGGGAGATCTTACGGAGTATCCAGATCTATGGGATCAAGCGTCGGATGAATATAAAGCAGAGGCAAGAGTGAATATAATTAAGGCCGTGTTAGATGGGAATTACGATCTGGCTGAGGAATTGATTAGGGGAATTCGTTTTCATGGCGATGGGATTGAGAACTATAAAGATAAAAAAGATGATCCTTTTAAAACAGAAACTAGACCGCTTAATATTAATGAGGTATCAATTAAAAATGAAACGAGGAAAGAGATACTGAGAATATTTCACGAATCAGACTGGCTAAACGCTAAAGATCATATCACTGCAAAGTTGAATTCCAGCAAATGGGATTCGCATATATTAGGGGAGGCCGCGGAAATGAGAAATTTCGATCCAGAACGTTTTGATCACGAAATTGAAATTGCCGGTCATCCATGGGATAAATTATCGTTAAGTGTTCAAAATGAAGAAGAGCACACGAGGAATTATTTGCTTTCGGCATCCAAGCTCAAAGCAGTTAGTCCAAAACTTTTTGAGAAAGGATTTTGGAATAGTAAAGAAAATGTGCAAAAGGAAAAAGACTGGCAAAGAATAATGGAGGTAATCAATAAATCAAAAAATAATCCCCGAGGTTTTTTGTTTCTTGTTGATGCAGTAAAATATATTGATGAGGCAAGGTTTAAGCAGCAAATTGGTGCCAGCGAGGAGTTTAATTCTGTTATTTGGCCTGAAATAGTAAAGTATGTTGAAAAAATGGAGGAAGGGCCAGTTGATGACTTCGTGATAGCGGCTGGTACGGCTCAAAAGATAAAACCAGAAAATCAACCGGATATAACTATAAAGGAAAAAACCTGGAATACAGTTAAAAAAGAATTGGAGCTTAATCTTCACGAACGGCTTTTTGGGAAATTCTTTTTGATTGCAAATAATGCTTCATGTTTGAGAGTAGAGAATCAATAAGCTTTTTCTTCATTGTAAAATAATTAATTTATACTGCATCCAATTGCGAAACTCATATTTATATTTTCGCTAGGGATTGGGAGAGGTCGTAAATTAAATCTTGCGGATCTTCGCGGCCGATGGATAAGCGAATGGTACTTGGTGAAATACCTGCCTTTTTGAGTTCGTCGGATGTCATTTGGCCGTGAGTGGTGGTGGCCGGATGAATAACGAGGGAACGAGCTTCGCCAATATTGGGAGCATGCCAAAAGAGTTTCAAGCTTTCCAAAACAATTTTTGCCTCATGTTGTCCGCCGGCAACATCAAAAGCCATAAGTCCACCAAAGCCTTCCGGCATAAGTTTTTTATTGTTGGGGGCGTTTTTACCTACTGAGGGATAATACACCTTGCGCACTTTGGGATGTCTCGACAAAAAATTAACTACCTCTTGAGCGTTGCGACAGTGTTCGTGGACGCGGGCGTATAATGATTCGAGGTGATAACAGAGTATAGCGGCGTTGTCAGGAGAAATACATGGTCCTGTATCGCGCTCCCAGCCGATACGGATAGCGTCAATGTCTTGCTTTTTGCCCAAAATCATACCGCCGATGACTTCGCCGTCACCCATGTATTTGGAAAGCGAATGAACCACAAAATCCGCGCCAAGACTTAATGGCTTGAGGAGTATCGGCGTTGCTAAGGTGCTGTCAACGACTAGCGGTATATGATGGCGATGGGCCAGGCGCGCCATGGGCATGATATCAAATACATCTATAAGCGGATTAGAAGGTGTCTCAAGATATAAAAATTTAGTATCGGGACGAATGGCTTTCTCCCAAAGCGTGAGATCATAGGGGTTATCTATGAAGGAAACAGGTATTCCTAGCGCGGGCATGCGATCACGGAATAAATGAAAAACGCCACCGTAGAGACGGTTGGATGAAACGATGTGTCCACCCGGACTGGCCAAATGGAGAGCTAGAAGATTGATAGCCGCCATGCCTGATGAGGCAGCAAGTCCAGCCTTTGCTCCTTCCATAGAGGCGAGGCGTTTTTCCAGTTTGTCAACTGTCGGATTATTGATGCGTGTATAGATAAAGCCTTCCTCTGTGCCTTCGAAAAGTCTTTTGCCCCGTTCAAAAGATCCCAGAGAGAATGCTACTACCCGGTGCAGTCCGGGTCTGATTTCAATATCACTAAACGTACTGCCGCCATGAATTTCGAGAGTCTTGGGATGAAGCTTTGAAGTAGTGACTTTTTTGTATTTTTTCACAGCTATATTCAATTGATAATGTCATTATAACTATAGCAAGACTATAAATGCAATAGTTAACAAGCTTTTTAGCACAATGCGTAGTAGATCGCTATAATCTCTTATTTTTTTTGCTAATTTTCACATAAGGGAAGCAAAATTTATACAGGATAAAATTACATCGCAAGTATAGTCCTACAAAATATTAATAATGAATATATTATTTGCGCTTTTATTTTCTTCAAATAGATTGAATTTTCGGTTGTAATTATAAATACAGTGCTTATTCTGTAAACACATACTTGCTCCTTTCAAATTTTTTCTTATAAGTTGATGTTCCAGCGTTTATATCTTTGAAATTTGATAAATGAAGCGAGTTTCGCGGTTTAATTTTTGCTTCTTGACTTCATTCCCCATTACTC
>CAZJRC010000025.1:0-12528 GCA_964548495.1 uncultured Gammaproteobacteria bacterium
TTATCAGGATCAGGCGTTTTTTTATTACCGCATTCACAAATAAATAGATCAACATTTTTGGCAAGTTTTCGTGACGCGTCAGTGAAGCCGCAGTCCCCGGTGTACGCGATAGTTTTTCCTTCAAGCTCAATTCTAAACCCGTGATCAACATACGCGTGGTGTTGTTTTAAAGAAAAAACCTTGAAAGATACATCTTGCTCGCCTTCGATAAGTTCATGAAGTCTAATTTCAGTTCTTAGATTACCAATATTTTCGGGCTTCGGTTTATAGCCAATAGTGAATGGCGGATTTACTAAGGTCTCAAAATCTTTTGTCCTGCCCTCACCGACATAAACATCTATCCCTTGCTTGAAATCAAATTTAGCCAAAGTATGAAGCCCTGAAACATGGTCAATGTGAAAATGAGAAATAAAGAGAGATATAGGTTTATTCTTTATAATGTACTTATCAAGTTTATAAATCCCATTACCTGCGTCAAGCACAACATACTGATCTTTTGCGTCAATAAGAACACACGGTGTATCTCCTGTAGGACTTGAATACCAGCCATTTGTCCCCAAAAATATTATTTTCATTATATCTATTTAATATTATAATTAATATTATAACTTAATATTAAATTATTTTAAATAAACATTGTGCTAGAATTATTCAGTAATGGGGCTTTCAGGATTGAAATTATTTTTTTCCGGTAAAAGGAAGTCTATAGCTATTCCGGTCATATTTATTATTAGCTTCATATTTTTTTCATTCCTTTCCTCTGATAATACAAAAAAATCTGTATCAACGCCCGATACACGCCAGCTTGCAACCTTGATAAGAGTGGTAGACGGAGACACGATCATAGTATCTGTTAACGGGAAACGCGAAACCGTCAGGGTAATAGGCATAGATACGCCTGAAGTTGTCGACCCTGGAAAAACTGTTGAGTGTTTTGGCAAAGAGGCGTCAAGATATGCAAAGCTTTACTTTGAAGATACAGATAAAAAACTCTGGCTTGAATTTGACCGCACTCAAGCTGACCGCGATAAATACCAGCGTTTATTACGTTATGTATTTACAGATGACGGTAGTGTAGATTATGGGCAGATAATGATTTCACTTGGATTGGCAATAGAATACACATACAACACTCCGTACAAATATCAGAAGATTTATAAACAGGCAGAATTAGAAGCCCGTGAAGCAAAGAAAGGCTTATGGGCAGATGGTGTTTGTGCAGGGGTGGAGTGAATCGAACACTCAGTCGCGGTTTTGGAGACCGCTGGTTTACCGTTAACCGACACCCCTTTATTAGTATTAAGTAGTATGAGTAAAGTATTTAGTATTTTTATTATAAAATACCTTATTTATACTTACTACTAAATACATTATTTTATTTCAACTTGTCTGTTTCTTTGTGGTCTGTTACTTTACGGCAGTGTCTGCAAAATTTTTTTAATAATAATTTTTCCGGTGTTTCCAGTTTATTTTTTTCCGTTATATAATTTCTGTTTTTACAAATACTGCAGACAAGACCTATTTTTATTCTGTGCTCACCTTTTTTCGGCATAATTTTTATCCTCCTTTCGCCTTGTATTATACAATAAATTCTAATTTAGAGAATATGTGAGCCGAAGGCGGGAATCGGACCCGCGATCTAGTCATTACCAATGACTTGCTCTACCACTGAGCCACTTCGGCTAAATGCCGCTAAGCGGCACCGTGTGCTGGGGGAGGGAATTGCACCCCCGGAGTCCGAACGGACGCGTGGTCTACAGCCACGTGCAATTGCTGCTCTGCCACCCCAGCAAATAATTTATAACTTAAGTGTCTTTACATATTCTATCTAACCTATTTATTAATGTATGGAGCCGTCTCTCGGATTTGAACCGAGGACCTGCTGTTTACAAAACAGCTGCTCTGCCGCTGAGCTAAGACGGCGATATATAATTTGGAAATATAACCTAATTTATTCTGTATAATTTTAGCAGACACCGAAGCCATGAGCAAGCAAATTACTTGCGCGTACACGAGTTTATAAAAATTACTAACCTATGAATTAAGGACTATCCTATTCGTTTACGGTCGGTTTTAAATAAATTCTTCTCTTTGATATGGGCTTGGTTGATATTTTCCCTAAGAACAATTAGGAAGGTTTTTTGCCAACCCTCGAGCTGACATAAAGCAACCTTATCCCCCGATTTAATTCAGGGTACCTTAGGATTTAAGATTTGTTGAGAAAAATAATACAACCAAACTTTCCAATATCAAAGAGCTCTATGTTAGTATAGGACACTTGAAGGTCTAAAGTCAATAAGTTATTGTTGTAGCCTGCGGCCTATTGATTTGTTAAAGATAAATCTGTTATAGTATTGTCGCTAAATCAGATATATGTTAAAGATAACTCTCCCAGAACCCTACAAGATCAAAATGGTTGAACCCATAAAATTGATCTCTCAAAAAGAGCGTGAAAAAGCAATCCTTGATGCTGGTTACAATACTTTTCTTCTCAAATCCAGAGACGTTTTCCTGGATTTTCTTACGGATAGCGGCACAAGCGCTATGAGCGAAACCCAGTGGAGTAGGATGATGCTGGGAGATGAGGCATACGCCGGAGCTGATAGTTTCTATGTTTTGGAAGACGCGATGCGTGAAATTTACGGGTTCAAACATCTGATACCAGTCCATCAGGGACGGGGAGGCGAACACCTGCTTGCGCAAACCATGATAAAACCTGGACAGTTTGTTCTGAAAAATATGTACTTCACAACTACCAGGCAGCATATCGAATTAGCAGGTGGAATATTCATAGATATAATTGTCCCCCAGGCACATGACGCGCAAACAGATTATCCTTTCAAAGGAAACGCGGATCTAGAAAAAGCGGAAAAAGTCATCAAGGAAAAAGGCGCGAAAAACATTGCTTTCTTATGGATTGAAACCTGTGTCAATATGGCGGGAGGACAGCCTATCTCACTTGTCAATCTAAAGGGACTCCGGGTCATTGCGGATAAATATAATATTCCTCTTTATCTTGATGCCACTCGTGCTACCGAGAATGCTTATTTCATCAAAAAAAGAGAAAAAGGCTATCAGAATATGCCGGTTAAGGAAATACTGAAGAAGATCATGTCTCTGTGTGACGGATGCACTATGAGTTCGAAAAAAGATAACTTAGTCAATATCGGAGGATTCGTAGCAACAAACAGCGATCAAGTTGCCAAAAAGCTCAAAGAGATTGTGGTAATTTATGAGGGTCTTCACACCTATGGCGGTATGGCAGGACGTGATATGGAGGCTCTCGCTCAGGGTATGAAAGAAATGGTCGAGGATGATTATATCGCTTTCCGTGTTGAACAAGTACAAAGACTTGGACAAATTCTGATTGACGCGAAAATCCCGATAGTAAGACCTATCGGCGGTCATGCTGTGGTACTGGACGCTGGCGCTATTCTTCCCAAGTTGAATCAGGAAAAGTATCCTGCTCAATCACTGGCCGCTGCCATTTATGCGCATTCAGGTATCAGAACCATAGAAAGGGGGATAGTTTCCGCGGGCAGAGATCCGAAAACCGGAAAAAACAGACGGCCAAATCTGGAAACAGTCAGAATTACATTTCCCAGACGTGTATATACTGATTCCCATCTTTCATACTGCGCGAACATGATTGTCGATCTAATCAAGAATCATAAAGATCAACCTCTCCTGAAAAAAGGGCTTGAATTTACTTATGAGCCGCAAAGTTTACGTTTCTTCCAGGCAAGGTTCAAAATCGCCTAAGACACTGGGCTTATTGACTCTCATACAATCTTATAGTATTATACGTCAATGGAATTTAATTTCTGGAATAAAGTATCTAAAGAAATTCAAGCAGAAAACGAACAATTTTCAGCAAGAATTGCAAAATTAACTGGTTTAACGCCAGACGAAATTAATCTAAAAGAAGTCAAAAGTGTCTATAGCGCGAATTTAATTAATCTGGGTATATGTTCATATGAGAAGAAATATATTGGTTTGAATGGATCGCTAAGAGGCCAAAGCGAAAGAGGGCAACAATTTTGCCAGCTTGCGGAAGCAATGCTCGACTTGCCGCCATTTTACTTTTCCTATGGATTATTTGCTCCGAGCTATATAAGTGGACTTCATCTGCAAAAGCAAAATCTGTCAAATCGAGACAAAGTCCATAAGTCATTACTGGCTGGAGCGTTAACTGAAGACACTGTTAGAGAGTATGCAGCAAGTGTTCGCTTTGTCCAACCCGATGCTTTATGTTATACGGTTGATATTGAAGGAGAAGCAACAAGTAAGATAGAACCAAAAACATCAAGCTTCGTATACGGCGATGCTCTCCGTCTGCCTTTTGCAAATGGCGTATTTGACTCAATGCACACAAATATTCTTTTGCCTGATCTCGTAAAAAAATGTCCGCCATTTATCAGGCCAAAAATAAGAAAACAATTTTTTTCAGAAGCAGCAAGGGCATTATCAGATAATGGATGTCTTTTTCTTGTTGAAAGACATAATGACATTCATGATGAAGAATTAAGAGAGGCTGGTTTTCTGAATATATTGAGAACTCAGGCGTTTAAATTTTCTTCAAGAAGAGATATGGAAAAAATGTTAAGATTTGGAGAAATTGATAAGCGGTATAAAATAGGCTATTTTGATGATATAGATTTCATTATTGCCGCTAAACAAGCTATCTGCATATCAGCTGCTCAATCCTCTGCATCAAATATCTCAAAGTGAATATGGTCTTTATTCAGTTTTTCAATAAAATCTTTCTTCTTTTCTTCTGATGAATGAAGGGCGAAGTGCACTTTTGATTCTGTGGTATTGACAACTCTGTGAGCAAGCTTAGTCTGTTCAAGAACTATTGAAACTAATGGCCATTGTTCATCTGCGACCTTAAATACATATGTATATGCTTTTAAGCCTAGCCTGTACTGTATATACCCAATGGGACTTAATAGCAAAACAAGTAACGTGGTAATAATTGCGACCAGGAAAAATCCAGCTCCAATAGCTATACCGATTGCTGCTGTGGCCCAAATCGTTGCCGCGGTTGTAACTCCTGAAATCCGGTGATTTCCCTTGATGATAACTCCTGCTCCCAGAAATCCAATACCGGTTATTATTTGCGCCATAAGCCGTGCCGGATCAGGCCGCGGCAAACCTGGAACCGAATACATATCAGCTATATGTATAGATATACCCGATAAGAGCGTAGAGCCAACGCATATAAGCATTTGAGTACGAATACCCGCTGGCTTGTGACTTTTTTGACGGTCAAAACCAATTAGGATGCCGACGAAAAAAGCAATAAGAATTTTAAAGACGAGATCTTGATCGTATGGGTTTAGAGTAAAAAGCATCTATTATTTATAGTATACATTTTTCCAAAATCTTGCCAATATATCAAAATAAGATTAATTATTTACAACAATTACTTGGGGATATAATCTTACCTGACGCGTTCTTTTTATGCCGCATATTAATCGATCTTTACTTGCTTTCTTAGTGACCCCACGGGAAGTCGAATCCCGGTCTGCAGAATGAGAATCTGCCGTCCTAGGCCACTAGACGATGGGGCCATGCTTTATAAGCTATCACATTATAACAATATATTTTTTTTATGACAAATAAAATATATAATTATTGCGATGTTTGAATTGCTTGTTTTTCTTCTGTTTATCATAATCTGTCTCTATCTGCCAGGTAAGTTTTATATAAACCGCCTTAAATTAAAACTCAAATCTCCCGATGATATATTTTATTCTATCGCGTTTGGCTTGGTTGGTTTTTTGAGCTTAGCATATCTATTTTCATGGATGAAATTAGAAATTCTGCTCTTGCCTGTTTTTTTAATTATCGATTATTTTTCTATCACCAAGGGCGTCTGGATGATTAATAAATTGGATAAAAAACAGCAAATACCTTTTTTGGCTGTACTCTTTTTGTCCTTAGTTTTCAGTGTGAGTATGTTAACAACAGGGAAATTCGGAGAAAATATAATCTACCGCCATGATGATTTATGGCATTTAGCATTAATCAATGAACTGAAAGCGCATTTCCCTCCGCAAAATCCCGGCGCGGCAGGTACTGTATTAAAAAACTACCATTTCTTTTATGATTTCGTCATAGCAAAAGTCAGCGATATATTCTTTATATCTCCGATCTCGCTGCATTTTCATCTTTTTCCAGTGCTTATTTCTCTGCTATGGGGTTTTGGCGTCTATTGCGTTACTCTAAGGTGGAGAAAATCGCAAGCTGTTTCGCTCTGGGCAGTTTTTTTGACAATGTTTGGCGGGAGCTTCAGCTATATACTTGTTTTTCAAGGACATTCATTATCTCTGGATAACGGCTTGGGCATAGCTCAAGCAGCGTTATCATTATATAACCCCTCTTTTGCCTTATCTATTATTTTTCTCCTTTTTGCTCTTTTTTCTCTGCGTGAATTTTTGGTAATTAGAGAAAAGAAGTGGCTAGTCCCCCTAAGTGTTGCTCTTGGTTTTATGGCAATGGTCAAAGTTTACGCGGCGATTATTTTTCTATGCGGTTTTTTCGCGTTAACTATCCTTGAGTTGTTAAGAAAAAGATATATTTTACTTATTGTTTGGCTGCCCGTTGCTGCATTATTTTTCGCTACATATTGGCTGTTCGCCGGCAACGCGGGACATCTGATTTATTATCCTCTCTGGGGCCCGCGCAGATTATTGCAATCGTTTGCGTGGTATGGATATGATGAAAAAATCTATACCTACGCCAAACAAAACGTGATTAAAGGAATCTTGGAGACGGAAAGCTACGGACTGACCTTGTTTATTTTTGGCAATTTAGGCACCAGATTGATTGGCTTGGCGGTCAGTTTGGCAGTATTTTTGAAAAGATGGGTACTGCCATCGCTCTTCAGCGCGACTATTTTATTTATGACAGCTATTTCTTTCTTTGTGCCTTTACTCTTCATTCAAAGCGGCCGGGTTTTTGAAATTATCCAGATGATGTGGTATTTTCTGTTTTTCAGCTCACTTTTTGCCGCAACCGGACTGGCGTTTCTTTTTACGCTCAAGTACCCTAAATCTATAAAGATAATACTCTTTTTTATAATTATACTCGCGACACTGCCTTCTGCTTACGAAAATTTTAAAGGTTATTATCAAGCTTTCGCCGCTGTGCAAAACATTAATAGTCCTTACTTTCAAACAATGCATTTTTTGTCAGGAGTAGGGACATACAACTCGACTGTGCTTGAAATCCCGCCCCAAAACATACAGCCTACAGATAAAAGCATTACTGACTGGTATGAAAAAGCCACTCCGGCTTTGAGCGCGTTTGCCAATAAACGAAGTTTCTTTACCAATCAATTCCAGGATTTACCGAAAAATATACTGCAATCCAGAATACAAATAGTTAAAAATATCTTAACATTTATCAACACGCCAGCGACAAGCTCCGCCTATGCAAAAGTAAAAGCGGCATTCATCAATGAAGTATCAAAAAACAATATTCATCTGATCTATAGCTCCTATGAAGTACAAAAGTTTAAGTCTATTGGCAATATGAAAATAATTTATCAAAACGGGTCGCACACAGTTTATAAAATAAGAGGGTATTGATATAATGAAAATACACTCATTGATGAAGACTAAATTGCTATCAATCGTGATTCCAACTTACAACGAAATGGCAAATCTCCAGAAAGGTACGCTTGATAAAGTAAAGCGCTACCTTGATGGCAAAGGCTATAAATATGAGGTGATCATCGCGGATGATGGATCTGATGATGGAAGTCTTGAATACGCGGTCAAGTTCTCAAAAGAAAATAAAAGATTCCGGGTATTGAAAAATCCTCATTTAGGCAAAGCCGGCGCCGTCTCCTCGGGTATGCTTAGCGCGAAGGGCGACTATATATTATTTACCGACATGGATCAAGCAACTCCAATTGAAGAACTTGAGAAGTTATATCCTTATATAGAAGGCAAATACGATATAGTAGTTGGCTCGAGAAATAATACCAGAAAAGGCGCTCCTTTCAGCCGTATTATTATGGCCAAAGGCATGATTTTTTTGCGGTCTATGCTTATCGGACTTAACGATATTAAAGATACGCAGTGCGGATTCAAAATTTTTACTAGAATTGCCGCAACTGATATCTTCACAAAAATAAAAAAAATACACAATGGATTTCATGATATTAAAGGGTCATCCGTCACAGCAGGATTTGATGTAGAACTTTTATATCTCGCCCGCATTAAGGGATACAAAATAAAAGAGGTGCCTGTAAATTGGCTTTATGTGGAAACTCGTCGAGTCAATCCTCTGCTTGATTCTATTGAGGGCTTAATATCTTTATTGATTATTAAAAAAAACGCGCTTGCGGGAAAATACCGTAATATATGAAAAAAACAATATATACAAGTTATGTAATTATACTAATTGCTTTATTTTTTTACTCCTATACTCAAATAGATTTAAGTCTTACTTTCTCACGCATAGAAATCTTGCGAGAATTAGTAAAATCTTTCCAATATATCGGATACTTCAACAGACCGCTGTCTGCATTTATATATATCCTTCTAATCATTTTATTTTTTAATATTTATTTAGGCTTTTTGGTCATGGCGAGAACTGGTCAGATTAACCAAAAAAACGCTTGGAAATTAATTATCATCTCTGCTTTCATTCTTGCTTTCTCCTACAACGCGTTTTCGCATGACCTATTCAATTATATATTTGACGCGAAAATCGTAACATATTATCATCAAAATCCCTATCTGCATAAAGCTCTGGATTTTTCCGCTGATCCCATGCTGTCTTTCATGCACTGGACACACAGGACATATCCTTATGGCCCTGCATGGCTGGTGTTAACTGTACCCCTGTCATTTCTGGGATTTAATTTTTTTATTCCTACATTTGTATTTTTCAAACTACTTATGACGCTTGGCTATTTGGGTACAACATATTATATTGGTAAAATATTACAAAAAATTTCTCCGAAAGATTATCTTTGGGGAATAATCTTTTTCGCGCTAAATCCGCTTGTCATAATCGAAAGTCTGGTCTCAGCGCACCTGGATATCGTAATGTTATTTTTCGCGGTTTGGTCGCTCTATCAATTAATCAGGAAAAAATATTTTTTAGCCTTTTCTCTACTCATAGTCTCCTCGGGTATTAAGTTCGTAACTGGCGCTCTATTGCCCATATACTTACTAATAGTATTTTTACAACGGAAAAATAATCCGCCAGCTGGCGGAATTAATTGGTTAATAATATTAATAGTATCTCTATTGCTTATGACAAGCACGGTAATTTACGCGTCCGGATTGACAAATTTCCAACCGTGGTATCTCATTGAAACTCTTTTCATCGCGTCGCTTCTATCATACAAATACTATGTCTTCATACCATCCGTTATAATTTCCTTCTTCGCCCTCCTGACTTACGCGCCATATCTGTATCTGGGAAATTGGGACCCGCCTGTACCAAGTATTCTATCCGGTTTATATATATTCTCTTACGGTATTTCTCTTTTTGCGGTAGCCGGATATTATATTCACAAAAAAGCTCAAATCGCGAAAATCAAATCTAAAAACCACAACTCAAATCTTAAATCTAAAATAGATAAATTATAGATTATAAGGCGTAGATTTGAGATTTCAATAGGTATATGAAACGCAACTTACTCATAATATTATTATTGATTTTTATTTTTCAGTTACTCTTTCGTGTTTATCAATACAAAGACAATTATCTAAGCAAATTTGATCCGGACTACTGGCGCGAGCGCTATCTGCGCTCGCAATGGGTTGTTCCTGATTCCAGAGAATCTATCGGAGACGATGGTTTATACGCTCATGCCGGATGGGAATATACGCATGGGAGAGATCCATCGCTGCTCAATGCCGAAATACCGCCATTTGGGAAATATCTAATCGGAATATCCGAAATTATTTTCTATAACCAAAACATATTCGCTCTTTTATGCGGTATATTAGTTTTAGCATCTCTTTTCATCCTAAATAAAATCATCTTCAGAGATAATATACTCGCGCTTATTCCCGTGATGCTTATCTCTGCCGAGCCGTTATTTTATAATCAATTAAAAGCTCCTTATTAAGACACTTTATATCTGGGATTATTAATTCTAATCTTTATTTTTGTATTAAAAAAGAATTTTTTTTTGACTTGCCTTTTTTTGGGATTAATGATCGCTACCAAAGCCAGCCTTCCCACATTTGTCCTGGTAGCTAGTGTCATAGTTATTTACCTCTTCTACATGAAGGATTTTCTCCAAATCAAAAAATTTCTTTTCTATTTGCCTGTTTCAATATTAGTTTTTCTTTTGACTTACACGCAGTATTTTCTTCTCGGCCATAATCTTAGAGAATTTCTAGGTTTACAAAAATGGGTTCTGAATTTCTATGAATCCGGAGCCCATGGCGCGCCTCAAGCTGTCTGGCAAATACTTTTTACAGGTAAATGGCCGACTTGGTGGGGAACACTGGAAAAGGTTAACGAATGGAACATGCTCTGGCCGCTGTCTCTTATCGCGACTCTCTACTTTTTCTATAAAATTCTTCTACGGCGAGGTCAATATAAATCCACACTTCCCGGATTCTGGATTTTAATTTATATAATATTTTTAAATTTTATACCAGTTTGGCCGCGCTATTTGCTTATGATTCTGCCATTTATGTATAATCTTACAGTATTAGTTTTATCCAAAAACCTCCACCGTTTATTTCCTGCTTATAAGCCGCGAAATAAATAATAGCTTAAATCATTTACTTGGCGCGATTGCGCGAAACAAAATTTGACTATATAATATAGTTTCATTTTTGTTAAAAACAACTATGGACAAATTGATAATTCGTGGTGCCAGAGAACATAATTTAAAAAATATTGACTTGGAGATTCCTAAAAACAAGCTGGTGATTTTGACCGGGCTTTCAGGCAGCGGTAAATCTTCGCTTGCTTTCGACACGATATACGCTGAGGGACAACGCCGTTATGTAGAGAGTCTGTCCTCCTATGCCCGTCAATTTCTGGGAACGATGAAAAAACCGGATATTGATCTGATCGAAGGCCTTTCTCCCGCGATATCCATAGATCAAAAATCAACCAGTCACAATCCGCGCTCCACAGTGGGCACACAGACCGAGATTTATGATTATCTTCGTTTGCTTTTCGCCCGCATCGGTCACCCTCATTGTCCGAATTGCGCGCGTTTAATCGCGCGTCAGTCCAAAGAGCAGATTACGGACGCGATTTATAAACTGCTTGACACACACAAGCGCGCGGGCAGGCGCGATATAAGGATGATGCTACTGGCGCCAATAGTAAAAGACCGCAAGGGAGAGTATTCCGAAGTTTTTAGCAGTTTGAAAAAACGCGGCTACCGCAAGGCAAGGATAGACGGAATCGTTTACTCATTGGATGAAGAACTTGTCCTCATCAAGACCAACAAGCATACAATAGATTTAATAATAGACTATTTGGTTTTGACCAAAGACGCGGACCGGCTGCGTATTTCAACCGCTGTTGAGCAAGCACTTCAGTATGGAAATGGAGAGATGATTGTCTCAATCGTCAACGATTCTTCTTTTGCCCTTCCGGAAAAACCTGAAAAAATGGAAGACATACTTTTTTCAGAGAAATTCGCTTGTCCGGTTTGCAATATCTCCATCTCCGAAATAGAACCCAGAATATTTTCCTTTAATACGCCTCATGGCGCGTGCGATGAGTGCAGCGGATTAGGCCGGGTGCTAAATGTTGACAGCGGCTTGGTATTCAACGACCGAATGACCATAAACGAAGGGGGCATCTTGCCATTTTTCAACCTGACTGAAAGCGACAGTTGGTTTTCCCGCACATTTAAAACATTTTGCAAAGAAAACGATATACCTCTTAATACAAAATTAAGCGGCATCTCAACTGATAAAAAAAATCTACTGCTCTATGGCACAGGAGAAAAAGAATATCGTGTGATAGGCGAAAACCGCTGGGGTAGAACGACTGAAATTCATGAACGGTTTACGGGGATTAATAATACGCTTAAACAGCGCTATGTCGAATCAGAATCGCAATTCATCAAAACTCAAATAGATAAGTTTATGCGTTTTGAAGTATGCAGTCTTTGTCTCGGAAGCAGATTAAAAAAAGTTGCTTTATCAGTAACTATTTTGGATAAATCCATAGTTGATGTGGCAAGTCTCGCGATTAGTCAAGCATATAAGTTTATAGAAAAACTGAATAATGAACTGCGATCTTCGAGAGAGCAGGATATAGGTAAAGTAATTTTGCGCGAGATACGCCTCCGCTTAGGCTTTCTTATAGATGTAGGTCTTGATTATATTACGCTGGATCGCGCTGCCGCCACTTTGGCTGGAGGCGAAGCGCAAAGAATACGGCTCGCTTCTCAAATCGGCAGCGGCTTAACTGGCGTTTTATATGTCCTGGATGAGCCTTCAATCGGACTGCATCAGCGCGACAACTCGAAATTAATCCAGACTCTTAAGAAGCTTAGGGATCTGGGGAATACGG
>CAZJRC010000026.1:0-2645 GCA_964548495.1 uncultured Gammaproteobacteria bacterium
TTCTATCTCCGCTTTAATAGCTGAAGAGAATCAGGAACTTGCCTCTTTGCTGACTTATCGTATTCCAGGAATAGGGCGGGAAAATAAAATAATAGACGGACAAAAATTCGGCAATCTATTCATGCTCGCTGAAATATTGCGAACAAAAGACTTTTATAAAGCTCTTGAGGTTGTTAAGAAAATGTTTAATGTGACTGCCGATATACTTCCCGCGACAGATATCAGAGTGCATTTGAGCGCTATTACCAAAGACGGCAGAAGGGTTCATAGCGAAACAGCTCTTGATTTGGCAAAATATGCCCATCCACAGGGACTGCGTAAAATTTATATCACACCCAAAAATCCTCCTGTAAATAAAAGGGTTATTAATAATTTGCAAATGGCAGACGTAATTATAAGCGGGCCGGGAGATTTGTATACGAATCAGCTACCTGTACTAATAGTGCCGCAAATTAAAGAAAAAATGCTTGAAATAAAATGCAGAAAAATATTTATACTTAATATCGCAAATAAGCCTTTTGAAACAAAGGGTTATACCCTAAGATCATTTATCGATGCTGTCAAGGGACATCTGGGAGTTTTCCCGTTTGATACTATTATAGTAAATAACAATATGTCAAATCCAATTCCAAAAAAATACCATAACTATAAATATATTAAAATCGATGATGAATTCAGAATTGGCAAACAAGATTTTAAACTTATTAAAGATGATTGCGTAAATGATAAGCTACCGATTTATCACGATCCCCAGAAACTTGCGCAGATACTGATAAAAAATATATAATACTAATTATGCTGGAAAATATTTTAAATATATCTCAAATAGTTGTTTCTATTCTTATCATTATCGCGATTTTACTTCAAGCTCCTGAAGGAGGCTTGTCGCCTGTGTTTGGCGGAGGAGGAGAAATGTATAGAAGCAGAAGGAATGTAGAAAAATTATTAGTTATAGCAACGATAGTTTTATCCATCATTCTCGCTTTGTTGTCAATAGCCCTTCTTTTACCGCTATTTAATTGAGTTTAATATGGTTGTTCGACGAAGGCTTATTTTTTGGTTGATCCGCGCGTATATCGAAAAGCGGGGTAAGACCATACTTTTTTCTTTTTTGGCCGGCTTAAGCATTTTTTTTATTTTTATTTATTCTTCGCGTTTTCTTTTGGAGTTTTTTCCAACCTTCAAACATGATGTAATCGGTATCGCGGGTACATATTCTACAGATAATCTTCCCAGCTTTATTGTTGAAAAGATATCTAAGGGATTGACCAGTATCAATGCCAATGGCGTAGTGAAGCCTGAAATTGCAGACAGATGGGATATTCTTGATGATGGGAGAACTTATGTTTTCCATTTAAAAAAAGATCTATACTTTTCGAATGGAGAAAATATTACATCAAAGCTCATTAATTATAAGTTTTCAGACGTTGCAATAGACCGGCCTGACGCGTCAACAATCGTATTTAAGTTAAAAGATAATTACGCTCCATTTTTGGTTACTGTGTCAAGACCCGTATTTCTGCCGGGGTTGATTGGAGCTGGAGATTATAAAATCGCTGACCTGAAATTAAACGGTAATTTTGTACAATCTTTAACTATTGCTAGCGTAAAAAATAGATTTGCTATAAAAACATATGAATTTCATCCAAGCGAAGATACTTTAAAATATGCTTATGTATTGGGCGAAGTCACTCAAGCGATCGGGCTTGAAAATACGCGATTCAATGACACGTATTTCGATAAATTCGGCAACACAATAGTCAATAAAAAAATAAATTATAAAAAACTGGTTACGCTATTTTATAATAATAATGATAATATACTTTCTAATACCAAAGTCCGCTTAGCCCTCTCTTATGCTTTGCCTAATAATTATCCCAATAGCGAAAAATCCTTCCTGCCCTACAAGTCTACCTCTATTTATTACAATAATGATCTGGAAGACAAAAAACAAAATTATGAGCACGCGAGATTATTGCTGGCAGCAGCAAGCGCAGCCAGTGAGTCCGCGAATCTCAATGATAAACTGAATTTATCTATTCAAACTCTACCCAAGTACAGATCGGTTGCTTATGATATCGCCCGGAGTTTTGGAGATATAGGAATAAAAGTAGATATTACTGAGGTAGATAAAGTGCCGACTGATTTCCAAATGTATCTGGGAGATATTGCCCTATCAGATGATCCAGATCAATATCCGCTATGGCATTCAGCTCAGGAAAAAAATATTACAAAATATAAAAATTTGCGCATTGATAAATTACTTGAAGATGGCAGGAAAACGATTGATATAAATGCCCGCAAGAAAATTTATGCTGATTTTCAAAAGTTCCTTACAGATGACGTCCCTGCTTCATTTCTATTCTTCCCAATGGAATATGAGCTGAAGAGAAAGTAACTTACTCCTGGGGTTTTAAGTGAAAAATGCTTAGACTCTTCTTCGACTCTTCTTCCTTCTTGCGCAAATATAAACTGAGCGTTATGATAGTGTTTGCATAAATTTATGAATACGGTTAAGTGTCCCCATTGCGGTAAAAAAGTAGAGCTATCAGAAGCTATTATCCATGAATTTCAGGCGAAGATCAGAGAGGAAGAAACAAAAAGTTTAAAAAATCAATTCGAAAAAGAGAAAGCAGAAGTGAAGG
>CAZJRC010000026.1:2655-3046 GCA_964548495.1 uncultured Gammaproteobacteria bacterium
GAAAAAAAACTTAGACTTGAATTTGAGTTAAAAAATAAACAAAGAACGCAAGAGCTTGAGGAAAGCAAAAAAAAAGAGCTTGCGTTGAAAAAGAAAGAGAAGGATCTTTTGGAAATACTTGCCCGCGAGAAGGAAGAACGAGAGAAAATGGAGGAAAAAATAAAAGCGGAGGCAAAGAAAAAAGCCGAAGAAGAAATGGAGCTAAAATTAAAACAAAAAGATATTCAACTTGAACAGGCAAGAAAAGCCAATCAGGAATTAAATAGAAAACTGGAACAAGGATCACAACAACTGCAAGGTGAGGCACTGGAGCTAAACCTTGAAGAAAAATTAAAGGCAAAATTCCCTAATGACGAATTCCTGCCTGTTCCAAAAGGCGTTGAGGGCGGAG